>CAYPZI010000017.1:15128-33301 GCA_964415185.1 uncultured Balneolaceae bacterium
TTTGACTTATTGATTTTCTTTTGATCACATCCTGCCCGGGTGGCGGAATTGGTAGTCCGTCAGCCGACGGATTCAGCGGCGGGCTGGCAACAGAATCTTAACTATTTTGACTTATTGATTTTCTTTTGATCACATCCTGCCCGGGTGGCGGAATTGGTAGACGCGTGCGTTTCAGGGGCGTATGCTGGCAACAGCGTGGGGGTTCGAGTCCCCCCCCGGGCACTTTTCAGATTACATTAATTACCACTGTTTTAATCCCCTCCTCTATACTCCCTGAACCAGGCCAAAATATGATCCACCTTGGTCATCATCTGGCTGGGACGGTTTGCTATGAAATGGGCTGATCCCGGTATCTCAACAAGTGCCGATTCAACTTTTCTCAGCTTCAAAGCATGGTAGAGCTGGCTTGCCTCAGAAAGCGGTGTTCTCAAATCCTCGGTCCCGACCATAACCAGTGTCGGAGTTTCAATATTACCCACAAGAGATATGGGTGAATATTTCCAGTATTCTTCAAAATTCTCCCATGGCTGGCCGGGATACCGGTATTCAGCGTAACCATAGTAATTATCGGCTGTAAGCGTTTTGCTGATCCAGTTCATCACGGGCTTTATCACAGCTGCCGCCCTGAAACGATTGTTTTTGCCAATGATCCACGATGTCATGGTACCGCCCGCACTGCCACCGGTTACGAACAGGCTGTCGCCGTGCAGATAACCTTTTTCAAGCAACACATCCACGCCGTCCATGATATCGTGATAGTCATCTCCGGGATAATCGTGATAGAGCAAATTTCCAAACTCTTCACCGTAACCTGTACTGCCCCTGGGGTTCGGATAAAAAACAACATAGCCGTCGGCAGCATATAGTTGCATTTCAGGCGAGAACCTGGCTCCATAATTGGTCACGGGGCCTCCATGAATTTCAACCAGCAAAGGATACTGCCGATCTTCATTAAAAGCAGGTGGCTTTACAATCCACCCCTGGATTTCCCTGCCGTCTACCTGTGAGTTGTACCAAATCTCCTCAACCTCCCCGAGTTCGCGATTTGACAGAAGGTCGTCGTTAAGGTTCGTCAGCATAACGGGATCATCGTCTTTCCGTGTAGTCACTGCCAGTTCGGCCGGATGGTATGGTGTGGTCCGGTTCATCGCAATCCTCCCATCAGCCGAAACCGTAAATGAACCGCCGCTATACGGCCGGCCTACCGAGGTTCCTCCCACATTTTGAGCTACGGCCGAAACTCTGCCGGTCAAATTCGTATGGGCAATTTTAGTATCACCTCTGTCATCATACTGGAGATAGATGCCATTCCCGTTTTCATCCCATTCAATGGATGTAATGCTCCGGTCTAGGCCCGTTTCGATTTCTCTCTTGGCAGATCCATCCGAATTCATAATATACAGACGGTTTACCTGGTACGTTTGAATCTTGTCATCATAACCGAGATAGGCAATTTTATCGCCGGCAGGTGACACTTTCGGGCTGAAATCAGGCCCGAATCGGTCCGTTAAAACAGTTATGGCACCATCCGATATGTTCACTGAATAAATTTCACTGTTTCTTCTTTCATACTCCCAATCCTCATGACGGTTGGCTGAAAATACCAGGCTTTTGCCGTCATCCCTCCATTCAGGGGCGGAATCATGATGATAATCACCGCTTGTTACTTTCAGGGAAGTGCCTCCTTCAGCCGGAACTACAAAAATGTGTGAGAACCCCGGTTTGACATATCCCGAACCGTCAGATAGATAATTTAATCGTTTTGTGACCCTTGGATGATCAGCCCATTCAGCCCCCTCAGGTTTTTTGGGCGGCGGAACCAGGGTTGGATTCGGTTCCGTCTCTTTCATCGAAAAAGCGATCCGGGTTCCGTCGGGCGACCATGTAATACCTCCGGGTGATTCATTCAATTGCGTGATTCTTGAATGGATACCCGATTCAAGCCAATATACATAGAGTTCGCTGCCATGACCCTCATCACTGCTGATAAACGCAATTTTGCGGCCATCGGGTGACCATCTTGCACCCGACTCATTTTTTTCAAGTGTTGTAAGCTTTCTGTGTTTACTGCCATCCGTGTTGATCAACCAAAGGCTGGACGTCCGGCGGTCTTTCATCTTATCCATCCCCTGCCTTTGATAAACGACCAGGTTTCCATCCGGCGAAATGCGGGGATCGGATGCCCATTCAAGTTCAAAAATATCCATCCCCGAAAATGGTTTTAGGGATTGGCTTACAGCCTGGAAAGGCAGAAAAATGATGGATAATGAAAAGCAGAAATATCGGAGCATAAGCCAGTTCAAATGTATTTGATATTTTATGACTTCTCTTCCTCTTTCCCGTCATTATTTTTATCCTGAATCTTTTTCTCCTCTTCAGGGCCTTTTGCTTGCTTAAATTCCCTGATCCCCTGGCCAATGCCGCGTGCCAGCTCAGGTATCTTTTTCGCTCCAAATAAAAGGACAATTACCAAAATAATAATCACCCATTCAAATCCGCCGGGTATTCCCATATTTTTTATATCGGTTTAAAAATAATATTGACAGTTCAGAAGTTAACCTTTTTATAAAGAAAAATCGCCCTCCTGGCAGAAAACTTCAAAATGGATTTAAAGAATCTTATCCTTAAGTTCTCTCGTTAAATCCCTTCACAAAATATACATCATTATTTTTGAATAAAAACATGGCCGATATCAATACCGAAGTAAGACCGGTATCAGACAAGCTGCTGGCTTTATCGGCCTTTTCATTTCTTTTCTATCTCGGCCTCGCCCTGTTAATTTTTTACTTTTTCAGAGAAGAGCCGGCTCTTTACATGTTTGATCACGGGCATTCTGTTTTGATACAGCTATGCATTGGCAGTATTTCAGGTTATCTATCCGTACTGCTCATTTTCTTTTTTATCCGGAAAAAACCGGTTTCCGATATTCTTTCCGATTTTCATATTGTAAAGGCCATTACTGAAATGCGTTTTTCTGCATTTGACCGTTATCAAATCTCCTTGCTTGCAGGTACAGGAGAGGAAATTCTTTTCAGGGGTGCTATTCAACCAATTCTTGGCATTTGGATCACATCCATCCTGTTTGTCGGTCTTCACGGGTATTTTAAATTTGAAAAACCCGGACACTTTCTGTTCGGATTGATGATGTTCGGGTTGAGTATGCTGTTGGGATTTTTATATGAGTATTCGGGCCTTTTTGCTGCCATCACAGCACATGCCGTATATGATTTATTGATGCTGAAACGGGTTGCTTCTCTGAAAGAACTGATAAATCCCCAACCGAATGATTCTCAATTAAGATAAATCGGAATAATGCATTTCTATTCCATAATGTAAATGTATTAGTGTCGTGTCAATCAAAACCTGTCAGATTTCAATCCATATTTGAACATTGACTTAACACGATTCAACGGTTAAAAATTGTACCCTCGCCGCCGGATTCCGATAGAGCAAAAAGCAGGCTGAAAGCCTGAGCCATAATCAAATCTAAAAATGTTCGTGCACATTCATCGCCGTTATGAAAAAGACTAAACCGCAAAGTTTCCTTTCTGAAATGGCAGTACCTTGAGAAAATGGGAGCAACTCCAAGATAAAACTTTGCGGGTTTACAGTTGACATGACATTAGTTATTTTCGTTTATATAAAAATAGAACGATTTTTGAACCTATTTCAAAAAGATCATCTATCAGAATTATTAAAAATATCGGAATTTGAAAACGCAATACAAGTGACTTAAATCTATGATTATTGAAACCAGTGACATTCATTTGGACACCCGGGGGTTTTCAGATATACACGATCTGACAACACAGGTAAACCGGCTTGTCAAAGAATCGGGAGTGGTCGAAGGTTTTTGCCACGTTTTTGCTGTCGGATCTACTGCTTCTATTTCAACAATGGAATTTGAACCGGCACTTGTTCAGGATGTAAAAGAAAAACTTGAAGAGTTTGCATCAAAAAATATGAAATCCCATCATTCTGAAACGTGGGGTGATGACAATGGCTTTTCACATATAAGAGCCACTTTTATGGGTCCCGGAATAACCGTACCTGTCAGGGATGCGAATTGTATTCTCGGAACATGGCAGCAAATCGTTGTAATCGATCATGACAACAGGTCAAGAAAACGGCATATCGTTGTCCAGGTGATTGGCAATAAAAAGTAGTTATTTATATAATCCGATACTGATTTCATGCCAAAAACGCTTATTTTGATTGCCCGGAGTGGCTTTGTTTTTGTAATCCATGAAAGCCGGATTCCATTTTCCCGATAACATGCTCCTCATAGAAACAGTATTTCAGTTGGCCGGTATCAGGCTATAAGTTGTTTATTTTTATTGGATGGCCCGTTTTTCCCTCGGTATAATTTCATTATTACTCTATTTGCTTCCTTCACTCGCTGCGGGACAGGGATTCAGTGCGTTTAACGGAAGGAATCATCCCTATCTGAAGTGGATGGAATCTGAAACCGAACATTTTAAAATTATCTACCCCGACAGGATTTCCGGAATTGAAGTGAAAGCGGCTTCGATCGCTGAAGAAACATATGAAACCCTCTCTAAAAATTTGAACATTCAGTTCGGGGAAAAAATCCGGATTTATTTTTCTGACACCGATGAAATTGCCAATGGATTTGCAGTGCCTGTAGGTGAAGGGCATACGAATATCTGGGTCAATTTGAATGATTACATTGAAGACTGGACCGGTGATGTCAAATGGCTGCGTAAAGTCCTGGCGCATGAAATTGTCCATATTTTTCACTTTAAAGCTGTCCGCTCTGGATTGGGCCTCTGGCAGTTTATAGTTGCCGATCCCCTTCCCTCCTTCTTTGCTGAGGGCCTTGCACAATACCAGACCGAAGAGTGGGATGCCCAACGTGGTGACCGCTGGCTCAGGATTGCCGTATTTGATGATCAGTTAAATTACAACGACAATTCATCTATTTACAATACCAGGCTGATGTATGCAACAGGCAATTCTCAAGTGCGGTTTTTTGCCGAGCAATACGGAGATTCTACCCTTGCTGATTTGTTAAAACAAAGAAAGCAGATGCTGAACCTTTGGAAGGTTCACGATTTTAAGTATGCTTTCCGGAAAGTTACGGGCACAAAGTATGCCGATTTTGAAGAAAAGTGGCAAAAACATGTCAATATCTACTACAACTCTCTTGCCATGAAAATGGAAAGGGTCGATTCTCTAAACAGTGAAAAAAAAGAACTTCCCGGTAACTATTTTTTTGATTTAAAACACAGTCCGGATAATAAATACAAGGCCCTGATATCAATGCCCTCCACCGGCAGGCCGGTGAAACAGTTGGTTTTGATTGACACTGAAACCGATAATGTAGTCAAAGTCCCGGCCGAAGGAAATATAAACAACGACCTGGCCTGGGCACCGGAAAGTGATCGGATCATCTATTCAAAATTCGTAAGGGGGAATAAATCCGGACTGCTTAACGATATTTTTTTATATGATCTGAATCAAGAAGAAGAAAAACGCATAACCGACAGCAGGCGGGCCACTTCACCTGTCTTTCTGGACCGGAGCACGATTGCCTATATCGTCAATGAAGATGGAACCGGGAACATTTTCAAAATAAATCTGGAAACAAAAACCGAGACAAAAATAACGAACTACACCGGCGACATTCAGCTTTACGGGTTAATCCGGAACAAGACACGAAATCACCTGGTTACCACAAGGTTTGATCAGGAAGGAAACCGGAATATAGTCATAATTGATCTCGAAACTTTTGATACCAGGGTTATTGACAGAGGTGAAATCGACAATCGATCTCCTGTTCTGAACCCGGACGGAAGTAAAATCGCATTTACATCTTTACGTGATGAAGTGCCCAATATCTTTGTTTACGATTTGGAAACCGGCAACACAAAAAGGATAACCAATGTATTTACGGGAGCCGAAGTATTTGACTGGATTTCAAACCCTGATTATGAATCAGGCCAACTGGCCGTTAAAGCCACTGAAAGCAAAAGTTATGAGGAGCTGCACTATATAGATGCCGGAAGGCAACCCGTTTCCACCTCAGGCAGTCCTGTTGATAAAGCCTATTCATCATGGAGAAAAAAGATGCCTGAATACAAGTTAAAAAGTGATATTTCGGCCGATCCGGATATGGTTATGAGTACCCGGGAATACCGTTCATTTCAAAATCTGAACCACACAGCTTTTCTCGTCTCTCCTTATGCAGTTAACCCGAATAACTGGGGCTTGTTCGGGGTTACTAACTGGCTTGAACCTCTTGGCAAGCATATTATTTCGACCGCCGGTTTGTTATCCTTCGGTGAATTCAACAATTCTTATGGCGTCCTGAATTATGTAAATAATCAACTGAAGCCTTCAATCATTTTTTCTGTTTACAGGATGCCAGGGGAAGCACGTTTTTACAGCGACCGGTTTTTGATCGAAAGGCTTTCCGGCGCTGATATTGCAGTTTCATGGCCGCTGGATATTTCATCGAGGCCTTACCGTGATGACGGCTTTAATATCAGGTTCCGGTATGCAGAAACCGACCCGTTCCAGGAGCAAAAATTCCGCAACACCTTTACCGCACCAAGGCCTGAAAAGGCCACACGTGTTGAGCTTCGCTTAGGCTGGCAGACCACAGTTTCAAAACCCTACAGAAACAATGCCATTCATCCGCTCGACGGTTTCGGATATAAGTTTATATTCACCGGTGCACAGGAAGCCACCGGGGCTGATTTTTCCTATGCCACCCTGGATGCAAGCGGGTTTAAAATCCTGCCTTCTGTTGGCAGGCAAAGAATATACCTTTACGGCAGATTCCAGGCACAATTTGGTGACCCCCTGCCCCAAAACCTGATTGGATTTTCAAGATTTGAAAAGATTGAAGTTGACTTGCCTGATGAAATTTCATTTATCAAAATCAATCAGCTCGAAAGGGTTCGGGGTTACAGGGATTTTATCACCGGAGATCAGATGGCATTCGCCACTATTGAATACAGGATTCCCTTCCTGCCCTCTTTGCGCACACGCATTCTGGACGGCATCATACTTGGAGGCACATCACTTGCAACGTTTGCAGACGGCGGCCTGCTATGGAGAGCCAGGCGCCTTAACGGTTCCAGGTCCACAGAAGAACGCCTGGGCTTCGGATTTGAAATCAAAAACAGGTTAAGCCTTTTCGGACTTGAAATCGGGCATGCATTCGGAATTGCACAGCAATATGACAAGCTGTTTAAAGGCAACAGATATGATACCTATTACAGGATAAAAGCCTCGGTTCCATTTTAGCCTGCATATCCCGATAGTGTTGTGTCAACCGTAAACCCGCAAAGTTTAATCCCAATATTACCGCCATTTTATTAGTTTAACGCCATTTCAGAAAGGAAACTTTGCGGGTTTTTATCCGACATTTTATCATTGACACGACACCAACACCCAGTTTTACGATTCCTGTTGATGTGTGGCAAGCTATCTGTTACATTAAATAAAAAGCATAAAAATATTATGAGACATCCGGGCAACCAGGTTCTTACCAACGATTCAAAATACAGTACAAATTTCTTCAGGAGCGATAAAATTCTCAATCAGTATATCAAAAAATATACCTCAGAACATGCGCTTCGTTACATGCATGAAAATCTGTTAAAGCTGGGGCGTGACGCGGCCACCGTGATGGACAGCCTCTCCCTCGATGCAGACAAAAACGGGCCTGAATTGATTAAACGCTCGCCATATGGTGAGACAATCGACTATATTCGTTTTCATCCCTCCTACTGGATGCTGATGGATATTGCAGCCGAATCGGAAATGTTCCATGTAAAGTATGATCCCGGCCTCAGAAAAAAATACAAGCATGACAGGCACAAACTTGGCTTTGCAGCAGGGCAGATTTATGCCATGAGTGAATTGGGTGTCTATTGTCCGCTTTGCATGACGGATGGCGCTGCTATGATTATTGATAAATATTGCGATGAAAAAGACAGGCAGCGACTACTTAAAGGCCTCTCAAGTGCTGACTCAGATAAATTTTTAACCGGGGCCATGTATTTAACTGAAAAAGCAGGGGGATCTGATGTGGGTGCCAACAGGACTAAAGCCGTCAAAATCAGTGAGAAAACGTATACACTTGCAGGAGAAAAATGGTTTTGCAGTAATGCCAGTGCAGATGTAATTCTTGCACTTGCAAGAACGGGACCTCTGAAAGACGGTACAAAAGGTTTGTCCCTCTTTCTCATCGAAAAAACATTGGAGAACGGAGAGAGCAATCCGATGAATATTGTGCGTTTAAAAGAGAAGCTGGGAGTAAGGTCTATGGCAACAGCCGAAGTTATTTTCGAAGGTACTACAGGAAAGCTGATCGGTGAAGAAGGCCAGGGTTTTAAAATCATGGCTGAGATGATCAATATGTCACGGCTTTACAATTCAGTGGCTGCAATTTCAGGCATGAGGCGTGCCATTGCCGAAGCCTGGCAATATCTCAACCATCGTTTAACCTTTAGAAAAAAAGCAGTTGAGCATCCGCTGATCAGGCAAAAATTATTTGAAATCGGATCAAAATACACAGGTTCGTTTTTGCTTGTCTGGCGTGCCATCAGGGCAATGGATGCGGCTGAAACCGGCGATGAAAATGAGAAAAAATTACTTCGGATATTAATACCAATGGCAAAATGGCACACAGCAGAGCAATCGGTGAGTACTGTTCGGGATTGCATGGAACTTGTGGGAGGAAACGGATATATCGAGGACTTCATCCTTCCTAAGCTTTTCCGTGACGTTAATGTCCTGCCCATTTGGGAAGGCTCCGGAAACATTATTGTACTGGATATACTTCGCGCCATTAACAAGACCGACGCTCTTGACAAACTGGCATCTGAAATCAGGGACATTCGTGATGATACACTAAATAACAACCTGGACGAGCTGCTTTCAATGCTGTCAGAGCTTTCATCCGAAGAGCAGGATACCGTACAAATAACAGCTAAAATGCTGTTTGAACGCCTTATTCATCTCTATCAACTGTTACTCATGAAGAAAGAGATTGACGATGAAAATAAAGAATGGATTTCACCTTCAATTAAGTACATGACCGAAACCCTGAACCCCGAAATGACGTTTAAAACACCGCCGGATGTTGAAACGGTTGAAAAACTCATCGGATGGGATTATTAATTTGATTTCTACCGGATTTTGAACCGGACTTATTGTGCTGAGCTCTCTAATATCATGCCAACCGTAAACCCGCAAAGTTTTATCTCAGAGTGGCTTCCATTTTCTCAACATACTGCTATTTCAGAAAGGAAACTTTGCGGGTTTTTCCCCGATATTTTATCATTGTCATAACGCTAATGTGAAAATCAGTTTGCCACTTTTTCAGGTTTTTTTGATTCCATCTTTTGCAGCACTCCGACCGGAACAAGTTTGATAAAATGTCTTTTTTTTCTTTCCCAGTTTTCCAGAATGTGCGAAGCTGTTTCACTGCCGGTCTGTTCAAGGTAATCTGATAACATTTGGTGCAGTTCCTCTTCGCTATCCGAATCGAGTTCAAGAGGGGTCAGGTATTCATCATTAACGTTCTTAACCTGGTCCTGGCGCAGATACAGATGTCCGCCCGTCATACCTGCACCCACATTTTTGGATACATTTCCCAAAATGGCAACTACGCCGTTCGTCATGTATTCACATGCATGCAAGCCTGTTCCTTCTACAACAGCCCTGCCGCCGCTGTTTCTGACCGCAAAGCGGTCGCCGGCAAGTCCGTGCACATAAAGAGTGCCGCCGGTTGCGCCATAAAGTGCGCAATTGCCAATAATTGCATTTTCAGCCGGCTTGTATTTGATATCCTCAGGTGGATTTATCACTGCTAGTCCTCCTGACATTGCCTTGCATACGGAATCATTGGCCTCTCCGTTCAGGTTTACGGTAATTCCCTCTGTAAGAAATACTCCGAATCCCTGGCCTGCACTGCCACTAAACCTGAGTTTTATATCGCCATTGAAATGATGATCCGTAACCGATTTGCCGGTATTTTTGATTTCCGTTTCACGTTTTGCCGATATTTTTTCCGCGATCTTTCCGGCAAGTGTTGCGATAGCTGCCCGGTCGGTTGTATTGATATCGTATGATTTTTCAACCTCTGTCTCTCTTTGAACAGCATCACCGCAATCCAGAACCAATTTATGATTCAGCGGGCTGATTCCCTCAAAAAACGGATTCATCTGCAGGTTGTGTTCCTTGTATGTTTCAGCCAGGAAAAAATTGAGGTCGATTTTCCTGTCCTCAATCAACGCAAGCTGGTTTTCATGAATTTTTAGCAGATCGGTACGGCCAATAATTTCTTCTATGCTGGAAAAACCGAGATGAGACAGGTGCTTGCGAACATCTTCGGCAAGATAGTGCATCATTTTGATTACATGATCTTTATCACCTTTATACTTGGCCTTAAACTTAGGATCGTGAGTTGCTATGCCTGTGGGACATGTATTTTTTTCGCAGATTCTGGCCATCACACATCCTTCGGCAACAAGCATCAATTTACCGAAGTCAAAACCTTCGGCACCAAGAAGAGCCGCACTTACAATATCCTTGCCGGTGTGAAGCCCGCCGTCGGTCCTGAGTTCAACAAATTCTCTCAAGCCATTTTCCACAAGTGTTCCATGAGCTTCACGAAGGCCAATCTCCCATGGGAGCCCGGCCTGTTTCATGGAAGTCAGGGTGGCTGCCCCGGTACCACCGTCACCGCCCGAAATATGGATGACATCAGCCCCGGCCTTTGCTACGCCAACGGCAATGGTTCCGATATTTTCACCGGCCACCAACTTCACATTCACCCTGATTCCCGGTTTGATCTGTTTCAGTTCGTATATCAGTTGTTTTAAGTCTTCAATACTGTAAATATCGTGCAAGGGTGGTGGCGATATCAGATCAAAACCAGGCTCGCTGTGTCTGGCAAATGCGATATCTTCATTAACCTTGACACCCATCAGTTGTCCGCCCTCGCCCGGTTTGGCCCCTTGTGCTATTTTGATCTGAACTTCTTCTCCGCTTACAAGATATTCAGCCGTTACGCCGAACCGGCCCGAAGCCACCTGCTTTATGCTGGCCCGGATGCCCATTGAATAGTAATATGGATTTTCACCGCCTTCACCGCTATTGCTACGTCCGCCGATCTCTTTCATAGCGAGAAAAATGTCACGCTGAGACTCGGCACTAATTGCACCAAATGACATCGCACCCGAACCGAAACGTTTCAATATTTCTTCTTTCTCCTCAACCTGTTCAATCGGAAGAGGATTATCCGCTTTTTTAAAATCGAAAAGATGGCGAATATTAACAGGTTCGTCTTCAACACCGATCTTAAGGTACTCATTAAACAATTCCGGGTTATTAAGAGCAAGTCCGTTTTCCCTTACAAGCTTGTGAATCATTTTTGACCGCGTATTGGTCATCGAATGCTTTTCGCCTTTTTCACCCCTGTTATGTTCTTTATACTGGTATGTGTGAATAAACTTGTCGTCTTTATCCGGAATATCTTCGGTATTGGCAAGTATTTGATCTACAAGCTCATCAATGCCGATCCCTTTAACCGGACTGAAAAGGCCTGGGAAAAACCGATCCCTGATCTCGTCTCCGATCCCGATTGCCGTGAATAATTTGGAACTCTGATAGCTCCTTGCTACCGATATGCCGGATTTTGACATAATTTTAAGCAGGCCGTTTTCAAATGCTTTGATGAGGTTTTTCTCGCGTGAATCGGGGTCAATTTTTTTCAATTTCCGGTTGTCTGTTAACCTTGCATGTTCAAGTGCCCCGTATGGGCAAACTGCGGTGGCCCCGAAACCTACAAGGGCTGCAAACTGATGGGTATTTCTGACCTCCGATGTATCCACAATGATAGAAGCATCCAGCCGCATGCCTGATTCATTCAGGGCATTGACCAATGAGCGCAACATGATCAGGCTGGGAATCGGAGGCTTGAGATAACTTGCATTGCGATCGGAAATCACAATCAGGTTTTTCCCGTTATGAACTTCTCTCACTACTTTTTCAGTGATTTTTTCAATAGCCGAATTGAATCCGACAGTGCCGAAGTCACGGTCAAACAACATATCAAATTCCGCCATTTTGATGCGCGAGCCTGATGAATTCAGTATTCTGAGAGTTTTCATCTGGCCAAGTGACAAAAGCGGGCTTTTGATTTCAAATCCCGGCAATTGCGGGATGAGCTCTTTCGGTGAGAAAATATTCGGCCTTTTTCCGAGATACACAGATAGATCGGTAACCATCTTTTCGCGGATATAATCCAGGGGCGGATTTGTGACCTGTGCAAAGTTTTGATAAAAATAGTCAAAAAATGATCTCGGCTGGTCTGAAAATATCGCCGGCCGTGCCGTATCACCCATTGAACCGATCGGCTCTTTGCCATCTGTAATCATGGGAACCAGCATTTTGTCCATATCTTCCCTGGTGTAATTGAACAGATGGAGATTTGGCTCGGCAACATCTGATTCCGTAACCGGCTGTTCAGGCAGAGGTTCAAGGCGATGCTCAAATGAAGCATCAAAATTTTCTCTTGAATAACTCGGATCCCGGAAATGAATTCTTCCGGTTTCCAGATCCATTTTGATTCCATTGCCGGCATGAAGAGAACCTTTGGAAAGTATTTTTGAGTTTTCAACCTGGAATGAGCCGGCTTCCGAACAGACATACAGATTATCATCCGTAATCATCCACCGGCAGGGGCGGAATCCGTTTCTGTCGAGCCTCGTGCCTATTGAATAGCCATCCGAGTATGAAATTAACGCAGGGCCATCCCAGGGCTCCATGGCTCGGCTCCAGAATTTATAAAAGGTATTTTCTTCATCAGCCGGAGGTAACATGATGGCAAGAATATCTTCAACAAAAGGAATGCTGCTTCTGAAATTCAGGGCCTCAACCATTTCGTTTAAACTTCCCGAATCGCTGATCTTTTTCTTGGTAAGCAGTTCATCCACCCTGAGGCCCAAATATTTTTGCCGTGAAAGTGCCCAGGATCGGTTTCCTGTAATAGTGTTGATTTCACCGTTATGTGCTATAATTCTAAAAGGCTGTGTTTTATCCCAGGAGGTTTTTGTATTGGTTGAAAATCTCCTGTGGAACAAAACAAACCTTGTTTTAAATTCCGGATTCTTAAGGTCAGGATAAAAATCGGCCAGGGCATTGGATTTAGTCAGAGCCTTATAGACGATAGTCCTTGCTGACAGAGAGGCGAAAAAAAACTCCCTTACAATGCTCTGTTCACGCAATTTTGTGCGCGTCATTTGTTTCGCATCGTAGAGTAACTTATCAAAAGCTTTGTCGGTCCGGCTATGGGAAGGTCGTTTGATAAAAGCCTGGATAATATATGGCATGGACGCCCTCGCATCATTTCCCAGTACATCCTGATTAATTGGCACGGACCTGTAATCCATTATTTCCAGGCCATAAAAAGAGAAAGTATCTTCAAAAACCCGAAGAGATTTTCTTCTTCTTGCACTATTATGAGGAGTAAATAGAGTTGCAACAGCTACTTCATTTTTGCTGTAGCCGAACATATCGAATGGTATATCCGTCATTATTCCGGCACCGTCGCTTGAAACCTGGTCAGCACTGCAAGCTCCCCTGTGTTCCACGCAACAGAGTGCATTCAGCGCCTGTTTCAAATTGTGATGCGTTGCTTCATTACCGCGGCTGGCAATAAACCCGACACCGCATGATGATTTTTCATCTGTTTGAAAAAAACCCATAAATATTGATTGATTTATTATCAACTTTCAAAACTGAAGCTGTCGGTAAAACATGTTAAATTAACGGATAGCGCTTTTAGGTTTACTTTGGAATGCCGGTAGACATCACCTAAAAGCCAAAATATTACAATTGCTAACCTGTATATTTTACCGGAATTTATTGATCCGATTCTCACTTTCATCAGCTTATCACTATAAATAAGAATAAAATTTTAGCCGATGGCAAAATTAATTTAATTGGAAGCGCTTTTTATCATAAATTCATTATAATATTGGAAGTTTATTCTTAAAAACAACCCTGATATCTTCCTAAAAACGTATCCTGGCCTGGATTCCAATATCAGTTTGCCTGTTTCCATTTATCTGATTTAAACCGCTGCTGATAGTATTCCTGTTTTCAAAAAGGGTTGTTGCCCACTTTCCCCAAATTTCAATTTTGTTTGCAAATTCATATTTAACAACAATATACATTCTTTGCCCCCTGTCAAATAACATTTTATTCGAGAAAACATACAGCAAATCGCTTTCAAACTGGAATACCCTCGATTGAAAGCCTTCCGTATCAAACAGGGTTATCCGTGCATCAATCCTGATTTTTGGGGATGGATTCAGCCGGATATCCTGAAATAAGAGGTACCCGTTTTCCCGTCTGCCATCTGCTGTCCTGCTCTGAATCAACTCAAACCTGGATTGTAATCTTATACTTCTATCAGGGCTATAACTCATATTGAGCCGGTACCCCGACCTCTTTTGCAAACCTGTGATTTTTGTAGTCCTGCCTGCTAAATCCGTTGTTTCAAATTGGGCTTCACTTATTGAACTTCTGGCAAGGATATAGAATTGAACTCCCTTTACAAGCTTCACTTCAGAGTTAAGCAGCCACTCGTAACCGGTTGATGGATTCGTTGTAACAAAACGGGGCCCCGGAAACTTAAATTGATCGAAATAACCCGAAATCATAACTTTTGAATGCACTCTTTGCCTGATTCCGACATAAAAACCCTTTTCATTCTGTGGGATACCCGATTGTTCTCCAAAAGCAGCGCCGAACAGAGGCTGAAATTTTTTCCCGTAATTTCGATATGTCAATACTGCAGAGGTACCCGATGATGGCTTATATCGCATGCCATTTAAGAACCCCATGCCGCCATTATCTGTCATAGCTCCTTCTCCGAAAAACAGCAAAGATCCATGCACATATTCATAATCCGATGAAAAAGAAATTTGTGTGATACCGCTAAAGTCAAATTCCTGATGCAGCCTTGTTCCGGCTGCCACCGGCTTATCAAAACTGTTGTATACAGTATTAAGCCCAATCCCCCCTCTTTTGCCGTAATATTGAATTCTGCCGCCATAAGTGGTCTGTTTCACATTGTTTCGCCTTGCCAATTCATTCAGGGTTCGGTGCAGGCCTGAACTTTGAGGAAGCCTGATGTTAAGGCTGTCATCTGTTGTAGAGGTTCTGAACCTCGAAGAATGAAAAGCATGTATCGTGACTTTGTTACCAACTGTGAGTGCTCCTCCGCGAAATGCGTCTGTTTCCTGTGACGATGTGTAAGGCCTGAATCCGCGGCTGCTCCTGACCGGGGCAGTGTCTACATTCCGGCTCTTGCCAAACGAACTTCCGTTCCACAGAATTAAGCCCTGGCCAAATGCTGCGCTGTAATCACCCGCAATAACCTCTTTTAAAAATCCATCGTTTTTAATTGCCAAATGCCATGATTGATAATCCATTGAGGCAGGCATGCCAAATGGCTCCCCGGGGTCTTTTTCCTGAGTCAGATTTAAGGAAATGCGTTCTGTCTGAATCCTCATCCTTTGGTAGTATTTTCCGGAACTGCCGGTATATCCTCCGTTTTCGGGCAACCTCCTGAAACCCTCCCTGGTTTGAAGCACTTGCTGATACCTTGTCATAATTTCAACTTTAACATCCTGCATCAGCATTCCGGGGATTTTAAATTTCCGGTTGTCTGTCGTTGCTGCTTTTTCAACCGAGATAAAGAATGTCAGAATTTCAATAAATTCCGGGTTTAGTTCGGGAATATTTTGCAGTGCAGCGGTTGATTCAAAAGGCCCGTTTTTATCACGATAGTCCAGTATTCTGCTAACAGTGATTGCATCCAGAAACGGAATGGTGAGCAAATCTTCTTTCGATGATTTGTTTATATCGAGAGGATTTGCTGTAAGTTCGTGGATAAATTCAGTCAATTGCACCGGGTCGGTAGTCTCATCCTCTTCAAGCTGTTCAATCAGCATTTCAAGCACGCTATCCGGTATGGATTGTGCCGATACAACCGTACTGATTCTAAACAACAATCCTATTAAGATCATACAGAATATAAAAAATTTGTGCTCAGTTGATTTTTTTAAAATCATACCAAACTCCCCCAATAAATTGAATCTGTTATTAAAACCGAATACTCAAATCTACGGCCGGACTCATTCCCAGCAGCTCATGGTGCTGAACAGCAACATTGACACTCCATTCGGATGGGCTGTATCCAAAACCGGCTGAATAAGTTACCGGCTCGGTTGTAAAGCCGGCCCTGCCGTAAAACTCCTGGAAAATTTCCGCTTCGGCACCGAATCTTACCGAAACAGGAAATTGCACATCCTTAACTATGTCGGAAGTCAATACAAGAGTTCGATTCAAACGATAGCTAAAGCCTACACTCAAATCTCTCGGCAGGATTTCATCAGAACCCCGGAAGGAGGGCTGGTTTATATTGGTGGCACGTGCGCCGAGCATAACGCCATCAATAATTTCGGCTGCTACTCCCACGTGAATTCCGATTGCAGAAACTGATGGGTATTCTCTTCCAAAACTCACCGAATGGTAATTTAGAACAATGCCGTAGTGTAACCTGTTGTAGTTTTTTTTAAATCCAATTAAAAAACGGTTTTCACTGAAAAGATCGAACCCAAAACGGTGAATACCTGCCGATACAACCCCAAACTTTAAAGGCATTGTGAATGCGCCTGCCATATCGGTCAGTTCAGAAAAACCCGAGAACTGCATGGCATATACTGAAAGTGTACTTACCTCCGAATCAGCCAGCGCAGGATTACTGAACAATGCCCATTTTGATCCATGATGTGCAACCGAGGTGCTTCCCATTGCCAAATCTCTTGCCCCGATAATTGCTTGCGACATGGCCGGATGTAACAAACATGAATTAAAAAGCAAGAAAAACAGCGCTGCTGCGTATATTTGATGAATCCTTTGTATCATTGAATAGTCTGTTATTTTCTCTCAATACAATTATGCATAAATGATTATAAAACATCAAGTAAAAATTTCACTTTTTTTCCTGTTCATCCTAATACCTTTTGGGATTAACGCTCAGGAGATGAACTGCACCGTTACAATTAACGATAGCCAGATCGCCGGTTCCGGAAGTGAAGATATCCGTGAACTGGGTCCACAGCTTGAACGCTATATTAATGAAAACAGGTGGACAGGCGACACCTTTACAGAAAAAGAGAGAATTAGTTGCAGGTTTCAAATCATCATTAATAGTGTGGATTCGCAGTTTAACTACAGCGCCGAAGTAATTCTGGATGCCCAGCGGCCCATTTACAATACCATGCAACGCACTTCTACCCTCATTATCAGGGACAACAACTGGAGGTTTAATTACACACGAAACAAGAACCTGATATTTGATGAATTACAATTTGATGACCTGGCCAGCCTGATTGATTTCTATGTTTACATTATAATCGGCTATGATTATGATACATTTTCCGAACTGGGTGGTACATTTTTTTTCAATAAGGCGAGAAGTGTTTTGGAGCTGGCACAAAATAGCTCTGCTCCGGGATGGGGACGTTCAATCGGATCTCAGAGAAATCGCTTTGGATTAATATCGGATCTGTCTAACCCTTTGTACAATCCATTGAGAGAAGCCATTTATCAGTACCACAGGCTTGGACTTGATCAATTTACCCTGAATCCTGAAAAAGCCCGTACCGAAACCATGGATTCTATCAAAAAGATCAGAGACAATCGCAGGCGAACAAGTAATGATTATTTATTTGATATATTTTTTGATACAAAAAACGTTGAAATTACCTCGATTTTCCTGAATGCTGAAACACCCCAAAGAATAGAAGCATACAATTTACTGACGGATGTAGACCCCGGCCATTCTACTGAGTACCGGCGATTGCAGAGTTGAGTTGACGGGTGAAGAAAGTATGTAGTATATAGTAGGTAGTTGTCAATGTCAATCCCTGTAATCCCTTGATATTTTATATGGAATTAGGAGTTTTAAACATGTAAGTTTATAAATAACAATTATTTAAAAATTTCCATTTAAATTCAAAAGCCGTAATCTTAAGCCAAATTTTACTACATACTACCTAATTCTGGCAAAAGAATTCAAATCTACTCATATCTCAAACTTTCAATCGGATCCAGCC
>CAYPZI010000018.1:0-33093 GCA_964415185.1 uncultured Balneolaceae bacterium
GCAGGATTTTCTTGATTAACCGGATTGCCTTAATCCTGAACATCCTGCCCCATCCCGTAAATCATGGTTAATCCTGCCCCATCCCGTAAATCATGGTTAATCCTGCCCCATCCTGTCAATCCCGGTCAAAAACACTAAAACCAGGATTAGCAGGATTTTCTTGATTAACCGGATTGCCTTAATCCTGAACATCCTGCCCCATCCCGTAAATCATGGTTAATCCTGCCCCATCCCGTAAATCATGGTTAATCCTGCCCCATCCTGTCAATCCCGGTCAAAAACACTAAAACCAGGATTAGCAGGATTTTCTTGATTAACCGGATTGCCTTAATCCTGAACATCCTGCCCCATCCTGTAAATCATGGTTAATCCTGCCCATCCCGTAAATCATGGTCAATTTAATGGTTTTGATGCCTTTATCTCGGCTAACAGTGCATCATATCCAGCCTGTCGCATTGCTTCTTTGATGCGGTTTTGTTTGTTGCTGTCTTCACAGAGGGCAATCATAGCACCGCCTCCGCCACCTCCGGTCAATTTTGCACCTAAGGCCCCGTTTTTTCTTGAAATTTCAACAAGCTCTTCAACTTCGGCGCTTGATACGTTTAGCACATTCAGAAAACCGTGATTCAGATTCATAATCATGCCCAGCTTTTCAAGATCGTAACTCTCAATGGCTTTTACGGCTTCGAGTGCAAGTTCGTCCATTTGTTCAAAAATTTTGCCGTACCAACCGGGGTATTTTTCATAGGCTTCACGAACCCGTGACACCATTTTGGATGTCATGCTTTCCACGCCACTGAGTCCAATTACTACAGGAATCGGCTTTTCCAGTGTCAGAGATTCCGTTTTTGGGGGCTCTTCCTTTCTGAAGAGTATCAGGTTACCGTAGGTTGAAACCGTATTGTCGATTCCGGAAGCTCCGCCGTGTACGATATGTTCCGATTTCAGCGAGAGCTCCTGCACATCCCTGTCGGTAAGATCCAGCTCGAATTCACGATTCAGTGCCCGGATAATGGCTACGGCAAGTGCAGCTGATCCGCCCATGCCCATTGCCCGCGGCACTTCCGGAAAAACCTCGATATTCATCCCCTGATTTCGCAGGTTCATCTTGTCAAGAATCATCTCAAGAGAATGATAGATGGAATAATCGTGATCGGCTCCGAATTCCAGTTTCTGCTCTACACCCCACCTCGGAATTACTACATGTACATCCTGGTCCTTACTGCGCCGCCAAACTTTTGCTCTCATTTTAAGCGTAATGGGCGAAGCCACTGCATGGGCACCGTGAACTACCGAATGCTCGCCTGCAATAATGATCTTTCCATATCCGAATGCCATATCTTCTTCAGGGCCGGGCTCTTCTTTAACCGACGACTTGCTTTGAGCCTGTTCTTTTTTTAGTTCCTCAATAATTTCTTTGGCTTTCCAGACTTTTATTTCACCGCTTTCAACGAGGCGTTCGAGTACTTTTTCAAATAATTCAGACGGGGCTCCTGCTGTGCTTGCTACGCTGCGTGCGTGCAAGGTCATATGTCCGCGCTGGATGCCTTCAGTTCCGAGTGATCTCAATGCCGAAAAATTCTGTGCCAGCCCTACGGCTCCCATCACTTCCGCCAATTCTGTTGCCGATTCAATGCCGAGAATCCGGTGAGCAATAGCCACCGACCGGTTTGATTTCAGTGATCCGCCAACCACGCCCACTTTCAGCGGAATATCAATCGTGCCTACAAGGTTGCCTGTATCACCTTTGAACCAGTTTGTAAGGGATGTGTACTTGCTTCCGCGGGCGGCATATGCATGAGCGGCGGCTTCGATGGCACGCCAGTCGTTCCCGGTTGCAATAGCCACAGGGTCAATCCCGTTCATGATACCCTTGTTGTGCGTTGCAGCGCGGTATGGATCAGTTGCCGCAAATTCAGCGGCACGGATAATGCCATCACGCACCTGTTCCCCGGACGCACTGTTGAATTTCAGATAATCAACCGGAATATCACATTTTGCCCTGATCATCGCGCGGTCCGTCAGGTTGGATAAAATTCTCAGATACACCTTACCATTTGTAATTTTTTCAATCAGCGGAGCCACACCTTCACACATACTGTTTACAAGATTGGCTCCCATCGCATCACGGGTATCAACCAACAGGTGAACTACTACCATACTTCCCGCATGGCGTGATTGTGCATAGATCATCACCTCCAGGTCGATTGCTCCTCCACCGCGGGCCACCATATTCGGATGCAGGCTGTTTGCAAGATTCAGGATCTCCTCTTTTTGCTGAAGAATAGCATGCTTCACCTTCATCGGGTGGGAGACATCCACAAGCTGAATCTGGCCGATTAAAACCGGTTCGTCTGACTCAGATGTGAAGCCGCCGGCATTTCTCACAACTTTGGCTGCAGAGCTTACCGCTGCCAGAACTGACGGCTCTTCAACAACCATGGGAACCACATAAGGCATTTCATTAATGATAAAATTAAGCCCAAGGCCCATTGGGAGGCCAAAAACACCGATCACATTTTCAATCATTTTATCTGCCTCGGCGGAAGATAAAACCTGTTGCTGGTCTAACAGTCCCAGGTAATCTTCAGAATTTAATATTCCCTCCTCATGCAGAATTTTGAGTCTTTCATCAATCGTCAGTTTATAAAATTTGGGAATCCGGGAATCACTTTTTTTCTCTTTCCCGGTTACCGGGTGTTTAGTTTCATTGTCAGTCTTCATAAGCGTAACTGTAACTCAATCCTTTTTTTTGTATTGCCAGGTCCAAAATTTCAAACGGGCTTTCGGCTATAATACGAATAATTCTTTCACGAATATCCGGCGAATTACAAAATGCAACGCCGATGTCTCCGCCGCCTGCACCTGATGGTTTGTATACACCTCCTGACTGACTTACA
Source organism: uncultured Balneolaceae bacterium (assembly GCA_964415185.1). Lineage (GTDB taxonomy): Bacteria > Bacteroidota > Rhodothermia > Balneolales > Balneolaceae > CAYVBJ01. Next base: position 2,901 of record CAYPZI010000018.1, read on the forward strand.
AGCTGATTAATCTTTTTATGAACCGCTGAAATGATATCTGTTCCGCTCTCAAGGCCAAGCTGCTCTTCAAGTTTCGCAAAAAGCGGCACAATTTCCAAAAAAGCCTCAACATCTCCTTTCCGGAATGCCCTGCTGCCTTCTTCACATACATCGTGCATTTTTTTCATAATCTGTTCATAAGTTTTTGGTACGGAATCCCGGAATTTGTTTACGTTTTGTACAAATTTACGTGTAGATGTAGAACACCCGGTCCAAATTGGAATCATTTCAAGATTTTCCGGCCATACAAGAGAATCAATTTTACCATCGAGGTTCTCAATTAATTCCGGCATTCTATATTCGATAATACCGCCTGTTGTGCTTGCGGCAATATCCACCCCGCTACCGATCTTGCCCTGGGCAATTCTATGGGCACGAAGAGCTTCCTGGAAAAGGCTTTTAGACCAAAACTGTATTCCGAGATATTCGCTTAATGCTTTCAAAAATGCCACAGTCAGAGCCGCACTTGACCCAATACCAAGCTTTTGTGTTGATTTTTTATGATAAAAATCGCTTGTATCTATAGTGATATCTGCACTTGCTATAGCTCCAATTTGCGTTATTATATATTTAAGAAGCGAAAAAACAAATCCCGGTTTCTTATCAAAACCGTTTTTCCCATTGGCAAGAATGGCGGTCCCATTTCTGTCTAATGAGAAGAGGATATCTTTCATTCCGAGGTTGGGTGCCTCAAACTTAAATATCCCTCCCTTGCGAGGCCTGATCTCAACCCTGCAGTCTTTATTTACTGCCGCCACCAGTGCCGGTGCAGATTCCAGTACCGCATATTCTCCCAATATTATCAACTTGCCGGGTGCAGTTGCAGCTTCAATGGGTTTTTTCATATTGTTATCTGATTTAGGATATGTTTTTTTACCCGTCTTATTTTCCATTCAGATGATTATTGTTTGGATTTCTTTTACCTGCCTTCACAGAAGGTCCGGGGCCAGCAGTTATAACTTTAATGACACCCGGAATCGATTCTAATAATTCGCTGACAACTTTGTCTGTACCACCTTCGCAAAAAACCTTTACTTGTGGGCCGGCATCCATGGTTACATATGCCGGAAGCCCATTTTTCCGCTGATCCCAAACCGCTTGTATTGCCTCAACCGTTACCGGGTTCCAATATAGAATAGGCGGGCGGGCCGACATAGCCAAACCGTGCATCTTGAATGCACTGTGCTCGGCAAGCTCTCCTGCTTTTTCAATATCACGGTCTCTTATTGCCATCTTCATCTCTTGTATATCCTTCCGGGAAGAGTCAACCCACGATGGATAATAGGGTGATGTTGTAGCTGTACGGTTCATACCTTCTGTGGATCCAATTGATTTTTTGTCTTCAGAAGTTATCGCTATAACCATTTTTACATCCCAGTAGTTCTCGTCATACAGCTGTTCTGCATGATCATGGATTTCATTAGTGCCTTTTCCGGCAATCATTTCTACAAATCCGCCATAAATTGAACGGGCTGCCGAACCGGAACCCCTGCGTGCAAATTGAGATAAGCTTTTCATTCCCATGTTTACGGAATAGACTTCATTAAAGGCAGCCGTAAGAGCCGCATAACCGGAAGCCGATGATGCAAGACCTGCACTTGTCGGAAAATTATTATTACTTTCGCCATGAAATCTTAGCCTTTTATCGGTTCCACAAATAAGGGTAGCAAAGCGGGATATTCTATTCAATTCCTCGCCTTCAAGAGAAGTGCTATTTAATATAAATTCGTCTGTTGAGTAGCCGGGAGTGATACTCAGTTTCGTTCTCGTTTTAAGGGCATCCAGAGTAAGTGATATGGAACCAACTGCGGGGAGATTCTCATTATGTTCTCTTTTACCCCAATACTTTACGAGTGCAATATTCGCATACGCTTCGGCTACTGCCAAATTTTCCCGGGATTCAATATGATGTTCAATTGATAAATTTTTCACGCGGGAGATAACAGATTCATGAAAATTGATTCACAAAAACAAATATAAATATGACCACATTTCTGACAAGTTCTTGCTAAAGATAGCACTAAAACAGAGCGATTGCACATTTTAGTTTTGAATTAAATCATCCGAAAGGGGAATGCGTTATTACAGCCAGGGAAGTTTTTCATCATTACCTGTTCCCGTTCTAACATATTCATCAAATATCTCGCTCAGGCTGGAATCCCGTTGAAGCTGCCGGCGCGATTCGGCATCAAGATAAGCTATAATATTGCCATGACTCAAAATGGCTATGTCATCACAAAGATTTTCAACTACTTCGAGAATATGGCTGGTTAAAAAGATGGTTGTTCCTTTATCCCTGAATTGTCGCAAAACCGTTTTCATGCGTCCGATAGATATCACGTCCACACTTTCAAAAGGCTCATCCAAAAAAAGAATATTAGGCTTGGTGAGGATGGCTGCACAAAAAGCAAGCTTCTTTCTGCTGCCTGATGATAGCTGCCTCACCTTGATATGTGTAAAATCACCGATTTCAAAATAACTGAAAAGTGACGTGATTTTATCATTCAATGATTCTTCTGCAACATCATACATTTCACAGACGTAAGAGATAAATTCAAAACTCGTAAAATTTTCAAACAGAAGCGGAGGCTGCAGTACCGACGCCACACTTTTTTTGATCTCTTCTTCATTCTGTGGAGTCAATGGTAAATCACCGAAAAATATTTGACCCTCATCATAATCCAATAATCCTGTGAGAATGCCGATCAAAGTACTTTTACCGGCCCCGTTAGGCCCGATTAATCCGAATATATTTCCGGCCGGTATTTCCAGGTTTACATTCTGTAATACTTCCTTTTCATCGTAAGATTTTGATAGGGATTTTATTATCAGTGCTTTTTTCATGCTGCTTTTGTTTCAAAAAATAATTAAAAATCGGTCCATAATTTCGGAAGTATCCTGGAATGAAAAGTACGGTACAATAAATTAAAATTTGCCATCAGATAAAAGCCGATGGCCAGGGTCAGCAGTCCCATAAACCACAGCCTGTAAATTTGTAAATCAAATAGCGGAATAAAAATGGCATAGCCGAGAATAAAGATTGCAAATGATATGGTAAAAGTTACTTTTTGGGGTATAACGGGGTGTTTATAACTGAAAGACCCAAAGCTTGCCTTGTGATATTGATAAAACGAGCTCCATGTAAAAATCAGCATAAAGCAGATGAAAAAGAACGTATTGGAAATATATATTTCCAGGGCGCTTCCAAGCTGTGGTAAATAGATCACTTCAAATATTGTAATCAGGTAGAAAATGATCAGGGGTAGGGTTATGATGCCCAAAAACCGTTCTTTTAGCTGACGCTCAAATGGAATCGGAAATTGTTTGTGAAGCAGGAATTCCCTGTTTTCATATCCAAACATATTTGCCATACCCATTGCAAGAAGTGCGACCGGTATTGCCGCAAACATGGTCAGAATTAATATTTCACCAATTACACCAAAATCTATATACAGAAGCAGTGGAATATATACGACCGGAATCACTGCAATAGCCAGAAACTGAAGCCGGTTATAGGGATGCGTGAAAATATAGTAGTAGTATTTGCCTGCATGGCTGCCAAACCATCGGTTCAGTGATCTCCATAGCCGGCTTGATTCCTCCTTATATACTTTCTGTAGAGGGCTTTGCAGGCTTTCAAGTGTTTTGTAATAGTGGTCTCTGAATATGAGTAATATTAGAAGAATTAGAAAGAAAAGTAAAACAGAGGTTAAAAAAGGCTCATGTTCGTATGTAGCAGCTAAATAAAGCAAGCCACCGGGCAGCCATAGAAAAAAGTTGAGAATTCCGCTCATTTCAATAGCAAGGCTTTCCAGCCATGCCTGCGCATCTCTCGAAATAATCACAACAGCCTGAATGGATCCAAAGAGTATAAAAAAGATACTGAATACTACGGTTCTGAATCGCTTCTCTACCATTTTTAAAAACCGTGTTTTGATCGAAAAGATTATGGCATAATTAAGCAACACTGCACTGACCAGAACGGGGATATTCCAGAAGCTGTCAATCTGAATGGAGAGAAAAACAAGCCATGTGAGTATATATATGACATTTACCGGGTGATAGAGACTTATAAGATTCAGATGCCAGGCCAGTTTGCCTGCCGGATACCCGTATGCAAGCAGTTTCCTGTTCTCATCTACATTTAAAAGACGGGTACTTGTAAACCCGAAATGTAAAACCCAGAATACATTTGCAAATACGGCCAATATGAGTTTATGTATTTCAGGAGTAAGCCACGGCAGATCTACCGCATATTGGGGCGTACTATCCAAAAAGACTACCACCATGGCCGATCCCATCAGGTTGAAAAGCATGATGGCAAGAAAAAGCGAATACCCGAATACCAATGCAACCTGAAGGCGGGTAAGCCTTGACAAAAACAGGTTCCAGTTCAGGTAAAGCAATTTTGAAATCATAGGGAAAAGATATTGAAAAGAATCTTCAGGATAGTAAAACAAAAAAGGAAAAGGAATTAGGGCTTTTTAACTCATGTGATGGCCACTTTTTAAAAAATAAATGCCACTGACCCGGTAAAAAACTGCGTGGTTCAAGCAGCATCCGGTTATTTAAAAACCTTAAATGTACCTATCCGCGAAAAATAATCAGTGGCAGCTTCTTTCACCCGGGGCGACAGTAAAATAGCCGAAGTTATCGTAGGTATAGCCATAACGGCAAACATGCCGTCTATTAAATTAATCACAGCATCAATGGATGCAACGGCACCGAATACAATAGAAATCACATAGAAGTAATTATACAAATACTGTCTTTCAGCACCGATCAAAAATCCAAGACATTTTGTACCGAAATAGGAGTAGGTAAGCATTGAGCTGATTGCAAATATAGCCACCGAAAATGTAAGGACATAAGAGCCGTAAATACCAAAAACATCGTTAAAGGCAAGCAATGTAAGGGTAACACCGTTCGCCTCGGTGCCTTTCCAAACATCTGTTACCAGGATAGCCATCGCTGTCATGGTACATATAATGATCGTATCAATAGCAGGCCCCATCATAGCTACAAGGCCTTCACGGATTGGTTCCCTGGTCCTGGCAGCGCCATGAGCCAGTGAAGCTGTTCCGATACCGGCTTCATTTGAAAAGGCACCCCTCTGAATTCCGATAACAATCAAAGAACCTATGGCGCCTCCCATTACGGCCTCACCGGTAAAAGCGTCTACAAACACCAGTTTAAAGTAATAGGGAAGTACATCGATATGAAATCCAAGGATAATTAAAACGGAACCCACATAAAACGTAACCATAAAAGGAACAAGGCGGGCTGCTACGTGCCCAATCCTTTTAATGCCACCAAAAATGACCATTGATACGATCATTGTCAGTACAATTCCGGTGACAAAATCAGCCCCGAAGTGAGCTGTTTCGGATGCAATTCCATTTGGTATATAAATAACGTCCCTTAAAATCTGGGTAAGCTGGTTTGCCTGGAAAATGGGCAAAGGGCCAAAAAGGCCGCCGAGTGTAAACAGGACAGCCAAGGGTTTCCACTTTTTGCCAAGGCCTTCCATGATCACGTACATGGGGCCTCCCTGTACTTTTCCTAGTGAATCCTTACCCCTGTACATTATGGAAAGGCTGCAGGTAAAAAATTTGGTTGCAATTCCCACTACTGCACTAACCCACATCCAGAACAAGGCACCGGGGCCACCCATAAAAATAGCTACAGCCACACCGCTGATATTTCCAAGGCCTACGGTGGCAGCAAGAGCACTTGAGAGCGCCTGAAAATGGTTGATATCTCCGGGGTCATCGGGATCATCGTACCTGCCACTTAGAAGTTCAAGGGCATGTTTGAAGTAGAGATAAGGCGCAAACCGGGAATAGATGGTAAAATATAGACCGCCCCCCACAAGCAAAAATACCATTGGCAATCCCCACATAAAGGAGGAAAAATCCGCCAATAAATTTTCAATAAATTTCAATTGTCAGGTACGGACTCTATTCACGGTTCTAATGTGCAATCGCAAGAAGATAACTGATTTACTTGTCTTTTTTCAAATCAATTAAAAGGATAGAGAAAACCGGCAGTTATTCCGATATCCGGGGCGCCGTCGTCCACACCAACGATCAGGGCACCCCTGATATGGCCAATATCTTTAATACGATAATCCACTCCGCCACTCAATGCTGTAAAATCCGATTCACTTTCGAGCAAAAGTTCGGGGATTAGATTCAGGCGTTCTGACACATTAATAATAGAACCAAGGCCAACAGCAAGCGAGAACTCACGATCATTTCCACCGAGCTTAATAATATTTGCCTGCAAATTTCCAGTTAACATAATTTTATCACTCAATCCGTGCCTGATGGCTCCGTAAAAACCAAAATCAAAATCACCGGCGCCGACATCGTCGGTTCCGATGGGTAACTCAAAAAATGCACCAGCGGCAAGGTCCACTACATCCACATCAAACATGTAACGGCCGGTGAGCAACAGATCGCTAACGCCCGATTCGCTTTCTGCAAAACTTGGATTTACATTGATAAATCCCAACGAACCCTCGGCTTCAATTTTTGGCGTAAAGGTATATCCGCCCCTTGCATCCAGAGATATTAAATCGACAAAATCAAAATCAGCAAACAGAAAATTGCCGTTCACGTAAGGCGAGTTGGTTATCCTGGCATCCTGAAAATAGGACTGGAAAAGGCGAACCCCGTCAAACCGGGAATTTTGTGCGTTGGAAATTTCAGTTAGTGAACCCAGCAACAACGTTAATAAAAGTATTGTACAGGTTTTTAGTTTATTCATTTTTTTTGTCAACATATATTTTAGATTTCAAAGAATATAGAAATTAAACGGATATTCAGATAATGTGTTCCTTTATGGTTCATACAAATAATTTAAATGCCAAAATACCTTGAAATTCCACTCAAAATGAATTGCACACTGATTGCAAGTGCAATAAAGCCCATCAGCCGGGTCATGACATTCAGCCCTGTCATACCAATGTAGCGAGCAAGCGTAGGCGCAAGCCTCAGAATAAGATATGCAGAAAAGATAACCAGTAAAATGGCAATGATATGAACTGCATAATCCATCACATTTCTGGCCTGGGATGCCATTCCGATGACCACGGCAATACTGCCGGGACCTGATAGCAACGGAAGTGCAAGCGGGCTGAACGAGATATCTTCTTTCTCCCTGGCAGCCTCTTCAACTTCATCTGAAAGTTTTTTTCCGGGATTCTGGGGGTTTAACATCGAATAGCCTGCCCTCATAATGATCAGGCCGCCTGCAATCCGAATTCCCGCCAGGCTTATTCCAAAAAAGCTGAGGATATAGGTTCCGATCAAAAAAAATACGACCAGAATCGAAAACATATATATTGCAGCTTTTTTTGCAATTTTAATTCTTTCGGTTTTAACCTGGTGATTTGTAAGAGACAGAAATACGGGCATTGCCGCAAGTGGATTTACAACTGAAAAAAGAGAAGTAAAACTTGCAAATAACAGCCCGCCTATACTTAAAAAAAATGTGGATATCTCCGCAGTTTCATCGATTATTTCAAACATGCGTCAAAGATAAGAACAGTAATGAAATTTATAACTATGAAATTTTTGGCAGGCTTAAATTTCATATCTTTGGGTGAAAAATTACTGAATTTCAGAAATCATAATTGAATGAAATATCAAAAATTACTCGATTCCGCAGACGAAATTATACAAACCGGAATAAGAAGAGAGGAAAAACTGCTCAAAATCTGTGAGCTTTTAGACAGAAACGTTGACGAATTTGATTGGACAGGGTTCTATCTCGTAGATCCGGATGAGAAGAACATGCTTGAGCTTGGGCCGTATGTCGGAGAAGAGACCGACCATACGCGAATACCATTTGGAAAAGGAATCTGCGGGCAGGCAGCAAATACCAAAGAGACTTTTGTAGTTCAGGATGTAAGCCGGGCAGAAAATTATCTTTCCTGCAGCATTCATGTTCAATCCGAAATCGTAGTTCCGATTTTTAAAAACGGTGAACTGGTTGGCGAGCTCGATATCGATTCACACACCAAAAATGCTATTACTTCCGACCTGAGAAAATTGTGTGAAGAGATTTCCAGGAAAATTGAAGTTTTATTCTGACCCCCATCTGCAGCCAAAAATTTAATTTAAAAACATTTCATTTGTCTTAGTTAGTATCAAAAATGAACGTTATTCATTAATTTTATAGCATTTGGTATTTGCAATTTTAAACAGATATAGTATTTTTGTTTAAACTCAAATCGCCATTAATGGACTATTCTGCGTTGGTAACTGCTATAATGAATGGGGATGAAGCTACTGCAAACAGGCTTTGTGAGGAAGCTACACCTATACTGCGAAAATATCTCATCGCCCGAATGGGAGCTTCAAAAGAAGACGCCGAAGATTGCGTGCAAATCATGTTTGAGTATGTAATAGAAAAGATCAAGAGAAATGAATTTTCGAATCCGAAAGGCCTGCTTTCCTATATGCTTACAGCCTGCAGGCACAACTATCTTAAAATTGCCAACCTCACACCCAATGATTCCCTGAGTGAATTGAATGATCCTGTTGTAGAATCTGATCAGCTCAGAAAACTTTTGAATGAAGATAAACTGAAAACTCTGAAATATTGTATTGAACAGCTCAACAGAGAATACCGGGATTTGGCCGGTTACCTTTTAAAGAGGCCTAATGCTGAAACCGAAGATATTGCACGCGATTTTAACATAACAATTAACAATGCCTGGATTCGCAAACACAGGTTAATTAAAAGGTTAAGAGAGTGTATTCAGATTAATTTGTAAAATTTTTGTAACGAAGTGTAAGTATTGCCATAAAATTTGTTCATACATGCAGACGAGTGATTAAATCTAATGGCAAAAAAATTATTATCTATCAAATTGAACTGGAATAATCTTGAAATTAAAAATGTGACGGTACCATGAGCAAAAAAGAAATAATGAAAAAAATAACCCGCTATATACGCGGCAAATTAAACAGGCAGGAAGCCGATGAACTTTGGGAAGAGTTTCTCAAAAACCCGGAATACTATGAATTGTTTGAAACGGAACTCCACCTGCATGAACTCGGAAACAGGCAATCTTGTTCGGGGAATGATATTTCTGAATCCGTAAAGAACCACCCTGCTTTTTTCCTTCGCAAGGAGTTCTTGTTGCCGGTTGCAGCTTTTCTAATCTTTTGTTTCGGTATAATTGCATATATAAATTCGGGAAAATCAATCGATGCCGCTTCGCTTGCGTTCGATCATATTGAAGTGAAAGAAATTCTTGGAGCGGAGGTGCAACGTTCTGAAAACAGCACCGAAGGGAATTTAAATGTTGATATAAACCGGGGTGTAGCCGCTGCATACCAGAAGAATTATGAAGATGCCGTATTGATTTTCAAGAACCTTGTTGAACAAAACATCGACCCCCCCGTAAAAAGCCGGATATTTTACAATCTTGGAATTCTCAATTACAATCAAAAATTATTTAAAAACGCCTCAAACTATTTTGAAGAAGTGGATTTGATTCAGCTCGAATCCAATAACCTTGCTGAAAAACTGCTTTGGTTTAAAGCCCACACTTATCTTCAAATTCAGGATCCCGTTAACTCTGTCCGGTCGCTTGATTCGCTTATTCAGATGGACGGCAATTTTTCATCAGAAGCACAGGATCTGAAACTCAAGATCCAAAATATAATTCCCGGTTCCGCAAACTGAATCTCTCAATACAGTATTATCTCTCTAACGGTTAAAGCTGCAATTTAGCTTTCCCGCCAGCCACAGGTATCGGTTCAATCAAGTCATGAGTATGATGCATAAGAGCAAGATGAGTTGCTATTTTACTCTCACCTTTCTTTTTCTTCACCTCTTGATAATTTCCTTTCGAATCAAGTAACCACCGCTGCTGATTGTCACGTAAATATACATTAAAAAGAAACTTCAGGTATTTTTTAAGGTCGGGATGTTCAATTGGCACAAGTGTCTCGACCCTGGCATCGAGGTTTCGATGCATCCAGTCGGCCGACCCGATATAATAGTGCTCATTTCCATCGCCATAAAAGTAATAACATCTTGAATGCTCCAGAAAGCGGCCAATGATGGCATGCACCCTGATATTTTCACTTAATCCTTTTTTGCCGGGAATAAGCCTGCATACACTTCTGACAATCAGGTCGATTTGTACTCCCGCTTCCGATGCCTCATAAAGCTTTTGGATAATCAGTGCATCTTCAAGATTATTCATTTTGCCAATAATTTTTGCCTTTTTCCCGGCTTTGGCATTCTCAATTTCATTGTCGATTAATTCCATAATTGCTTCCCGCATATAACGGGGAGCCACAAGCATTTTTTTATATTCTTGATCCGGTGCAAACCCGGTTAACAGGTTAAAGATTTCAGTTACATCCGAGCCAATGGTCTCATCACAGGTAAAATACCCGATATCTTCATAGAGCTGTGCGGTATCGGGATGATAATTGCCGGTACCGATATGTATATACCGCCGAAGCCTGTCTCCTTCATCACGTACCACAATGGTCATTTTAGAATGTATTTTCAAACCTGCTATACCGTACGAAACATGAACACCCGATTTTTCAAGCCTCTGTGCCCAGCTTATATTTCGCTCTTCGTCAAACCGGGCTTTCAATTCAACCAGAACTGCAACCTGCTTGTCGTCTTCGGCTGCCCGCATTAATGCATGCATCAGCGGAGAATCGCTTGATGTTCTGTACAAAGTCTGCTTTATGGCCAAAACTTTGGGATCGGCAGCAGCTTCTTCAACAAAGCGCTGGGTGGAACTTTCGAAACTGTGATATGGATGATGAACAATAAAATCACCTTTCCTGATAACATCGAATATGCCGGGAGCTTCTTCATCCATTTCATGTTTAAAAACAGGGTGAAGCGTTGGAGTCCACGGTTCATAGCGAAGATGATTAAATCCCTCGAGATTATAGAGCTGAATGCAATCTGCCAACCCAAGCGGGCCCCGCATTTCAAAAACATCCTTTGGATGAATGGAGAGTTTTTCAATCAAAAATGTCTTAACATCTTCAGGGGTTTCAGCATCGATCTCAAGCCGCACAATTTCAGCAAACCTTCTTTCTCTTAACTCATCTTCAATCAATTCAAGCAGGTCATCAGCTTCTTCCTCGTGCCTCTCTATATCTGCATTCCGGGTCAGACGGAAAATATGTGACGAGAGAATTTCCATTCCGGGGAAAAAGCGGTCCATTTTATTTCGAATGATGTCACTCACCGAATAGAGTATCACTTCCTTTCCGGATTTGTTGATCCTGATCCACCTTGGCAAATTGGAGGGAATTTTGATCCGCGCAAACCGGGTATCATCGCTCACAGGGTTTCGGAGTTTAATGGCGAATGAACGGCTTTTGTTGGAAATAAAAGGAAAAGGATGCGTTTCGTCGACAGCAAGCGGGGTGATTACCGGATGAAGCTGCTGTTCAAAATATGTATTAACAAACTCTTTTTCCGAGTCCGTAAGCTCATTGGTTTTTTTGATGATAATTTTATTTTTAGAAAGTCCGGGCAGCAGTTTTTTGAAATAACAATTCCTGTAGGCGGTTATCATTTTTTTTACCTTCTGCCGTATTTCCTGAAGCTGTTCTTTCGGGGTACGGCCATCAACTGTCAGCTCTTTCACACCGGCATGATGCTGTCTTTTCAAACCACCGATTCTTTTTTGAAAAAACTCGTCCAGGTTGGAACAGACAATTCCTATAAATTTTACCCGCTCAAGTAATGGCACCGATTCGTCCTCTGCTTCTGCCAATACGCGCCAATTAAACTCCAGCCAGCTCAGTTCGTAATTTAAAAAATAATCAGCTCCGAAAATTTTCAGCTCACTGGCCCGCAGGTCATGCTGCATATTCTTTTGGCGAAGAATTTCGTTTTTTTTGGGATTGGCAACTTTTTTGCCATGCCTCTCATTTTGATATTCCAGAGGATCGGTTACCAGTTCGTCCGGAGAAAATTTTTTCTTGGGCATCTTCAGCTTATTTTTCTGTTAATATTAATTTGAATAAGTATAAAAAATAAGATTGCCAGATTAACTTAAATTAAAGCAGTTTATTGAACAGTTTTAGCAGTTTATTCAATCCCATTTATCCGTTATTAACGGAAATTATTCAGAGTTGACATAATAAAGATTCTTTTTAATTATTTTACAGTTTGGTATGTGTAAATAGAGAATTCACTATAAAATTTAAAATTTGTGCAAAACCCCTTATTAAATCCTGCCGAGAAAGATGAATCGCTCGAATCTCACATCCGGCCTTCGTCTCTTGAAGAATTCATCGGCCAAAAAAAAGTAATTCAAAATTTGCATGTTTTTATCACCGCTGCTCTTAAGCGAAAGGAGGCATTAGACCACGTAATCCTTTCAGGGCCGCCGGGCCTTGGAAAAACCACCCTCGCCTATATTATTGCGAAAGAGATGGGTGTACAGATCAAGCCCACAACCGGTCCCGTACTTGAAAAGCCGGGTGACCTTGCAGGAATGCTCACCAATCTCGAAGATGGCGATGTTCTTTTTATTGATGAAATCCACAGGCTAAACCCTGTAGTAGAAGAATATCTCTATTCAGCCATGGAGGATTATAAACTTGATATTGTTATCGACTCCGGTCCGAGCGCCAGAAGTGTTCAGATCGAATTGAACCACTTTACGCTGGTTGGGGCAACCACGCGCAAAGGGCTGCTAACCTCCCCGCTCAGGGCACGTTTCGGTATCGATATGCGCCTTGATTACTATGATGTAGAACTCTTACAGCGTATTGCGCTTCGCACAGCTTATATTCTCGGATTTGGAATTACCGAAACGGGTGCCCATGAAATTGCCCGCAGAAGCCGTGGTACCCCCAGGATTGTGAACAAGCTGCTGCGCCGGACCCGCGACTTTGCCCAGGTTGAAAACCTTGATACCATTGGCAACGAAATTGCCGATAAAGCACTCAACGCACTCGATGTTGACAAGAACGGTCTGGATGATATGGATTCACGTATTCTTCGGGCTATCATTGAAAATTACAGCGGCGGACCCGTTGGCCTCGGCACACTTGCCGTTGCCGTCGGAGAGGATAAGGGAACCATTGAAGAAGTGTATGAACCCTATCTTATTAAAGAAGGTTTTATGCAACGCACTCCCAAAGGCAGGGTTGCCGCAAAAAGGGCTTATCAATACCTGGGTATCAAACCGGGGGAAAATGAAAACGACCTCTTTTCAAACTGAGATAGCCACCACGACACTTAGACTTCATTCTTTTCACATTCCTGTGAAACAGTTCACGAAATTTCGTACTTTCAGCCCTTTAAAAACACTAACCATTTTGACTCATTAATTCAATGAAACACCTTTTTACATCCGAGTCGGTATCCGAGGGACATCCCGATAAAGTATCAGATCAAATATCAGACGCTATTCTTGATGCCATGATCAAGCAGGATTCCGAATCCCGTGTAGCTGTCGAAACACTTGTTACAACCGGCCTTGCTGTGGTTTCGGGTGAAGTACGGACAGACGCTTATGTCGATATCCAGGAAATTGTTCGCGGAGTAATCCGCAATATCGGATATACCAAACCCAGCTACCGGTTTGATGCCGACTCTTGCGGAGTACTCTCATCCATTCATCAACAAAGCCCCGATATTGCACAGGGTGTTGATGCAGGAGAAGACAAACTTCAGGGCGCCGGCGACCAGGGAATGATGTTTGGATATGCCTCAAACGAAACAGAGGCGTTGATGCCTTTCGCTATTCACTACTCACACCTTCTTTTAAAAAAACTGGCTCATATTCGGAAAGATACTGCACTAATGCCCTACCTCGGCCCGGACAGCAAGAGCCAAATTACCGTTGAGTATGGAGAAGACAGAAAACCAAAAAGAGTCAACACCATTGTAATTTCTACCCAGCACGATGAAGGCGTGGATCAGGCCCTGATCAAATCCGATATCAAAAAACACCTTGTTAGTAAGGTAATTCCTGAAGAAGTGATTGATGCAGATACTATTTTGCATGTAAATCCTACCGGTAAATTTGTAGTTGGCGGGCCCCATGGCGATACGGGACTAACCGGCCGAAAAATTATCGTTGATACCTATGGCGGAAAAGGCGGGCATGGCGGTGGCGCTTTTTCAGGAAAAGATCCCTCAAAAGTAGACCGGAGTGCAGCTTATGCCAGCCGGCATATTGCCAAAAATGTGGTTGCTGCTGAACTGGCTGAGGAGTGCCTCGTACAGGTAGCCTATGCCATCGGCATACCTTACCCGGTTTCGGTGAATGTTTACACATATGGAACAGGAAAAATTCACGATGCCAAACTGGCTGAGATAATACATAACCTTTTTGATCTGACACCGGCCGGAATAATCGACCGGTTTAACCTGAAAAGACCTATTTACAAGCAAACTGCTGCATACGGACACTTCGGCCGGGCCGAATTTCCTTGGGAGCAAACCAACTATATAGAAAAACTGCAAAATGCGGTCTGAGCTTTTATAAACATTATCTCTTGCCAGCTATCGGATGAAGTTTGCTCCCTGACTTGTGTTGTCGAGTCTCTTAAATTAAGTATAGCTGGACGCAGCTCAGTTTAAATTATTTTGTTTGATTTTAAATAGATGCAACGGCCTCTGTTCTTAATTTTTTCAGTGATTGCAGGATATATCCTGTCTTTTCAAAACCTGAACACTCAATATAAAAAGATTGTAAATAACCCGTACGAGGGTGTCAATTTTGGGGCAATTCACTATAAAGCCAATTTTCATGCCCATACCACAAACTCCGACGGGGCGGAATCTCCTGAAGTGGTAGTTCAGGCCTATCATGCCGACGGTTATAGAATCCTTGCTATTACTGACCACAACCACGTAACCTGGCCATGGATTGATTTTGGAATTGATGCAAGAGTGCTTGAGATGTTGCCGGTTCCGGGTAATGAGCTTTCAAGGCATCATCATAACCTGAGCCTGTTTAACCTCTATCCCTTTCCGGAACGTGAAAGATCAACAAGAAACCTGAGAACATCGCTTCAGGAAGTTACCGGAAATGGCGGTTTAAATATTCTCGCACATCCGGGAAGGTATTGGAAGCCGCATGACGAAGAGGTTTCCGAAGATATACTATCGGATTATATAGAGCTTTTTACTGAATTTGAATTCCTGATCGGCATGGAGGTGTATAACCAGGAAGACAGGTACCCATGGGACCGCAAACTTTGGGATGCCCTGCTTGAGGAAATGATGCCGGATCGTCCCATATGGGGATTTGCCAATGACGACAGCCACGAACTAAAGCATATCGGGCTAAACCATAACCGGTTTCCACTCAATGAGCTGACAGAATCCGCCGTAAGAAAAGCCATGATTGAGGGCCAATTCTATTTCAGTTCCGTGACGACACATCCCGTGAACCTGAGAGATTCTGATAAAGTACCTCAAATCACCCGCGTTCATTACGATAAGAAAAACAATACGCTCACTTTAGAAGCTGAATCAAACGGTGCAGCTCTTGAAGGCAGCCGTTTTAGCTGGTTTTCAAACAAGGGGAAAAAAGTAGCTTCCGGCAAAACAATAGACCTTGATAAAACCGAAGGGCTTACAACTTACCTCAGGGCCGAAATTCGCGGGGACGCCGGCACTACATACACCCAGCCTTTTGGCCTCACTGAAAGAGCCGTAAAATGAGGCAATGTGCCTTTAAGGATATTTGGCAGTTAATATTTTCTGCGCTACATTCCATTCAATTCCCAACCAATCAGGCATATCATGAAAATTCGCTTCAGCATATTTTTCGCTGTACTACTCGCTATTATGGTCACTGAAATATCAATGGCACAGCAGCAGGCAATCGTATTCCGGGGTGCTGAAATTCTTCCGGTAACGGGGGAACCGATTCCGGATGGCGTTTTGATCATCCGGAATGGTAAAATTGAAGCGGTTGGTTCTGCCGGTTCCTTAAACTTGCCGCGCGGAGCCACCGTTATAGATGTAAAGGGCAAGGTGATTATGCCGGGCTTAGTGGATCCGCATTCACATATCGGTGAGGGAGACGGCGGCGACCGGTCTGCAGCCATGCACCCCGATGTAAGGATTATGGATACCATTGATCCGCGAAGCGATTCTTTTAAAAAAGCCCTGGCCGGCGGTATAACATCGGTCAATGTGATGCCGGGATCGGGACACCTGATGAGCGGGCAGACCGTCTACCTGAAACTTCGTCCGGCCAATACCATTGAAGAAATGCTGATCTTTGTTGATGAGGAAAACGGAATTTACGGTGGATTGAAAATGGCCAACGGCACCAATTCACTGCGTCAGCCCCCATTCCCCGGAACACGGGCCAAATCGGCTGCGATGGTTCGGTCTTTTTATGTGAAAGCCCGGGAGTATCAAAAGAAAACTTTAGAAGCTGAAGGAAACCCTGATAAAATGCCATCGCGTGACCTGCAGATGGAAACACTTGTCGAGGCTTTGGAAGGAAAGCGCATTGTTCATAATCACACCCATCGTCACGATGACATTCTCACGGCAATTCGCCTTTCAAAAGAATTCGGATACAGATTGGTACTGCATCATGTAAGCGAAGGATGGAAAGTGGCCGATGAAATAGCCGAAGCCGGTGTTCCTGCTTCTATCATTGTTCTCGATTCTCCCGGAGGCAAACTCGAAGCGGTAGATCTGGCCTACAAAACAGGGGCGGTGATGGAAGAAGCAGGAGTCGATTTCGGGTATCACACCGACGACGGCATCACCGACTCACGGCTGTTTCTCCGCTCTGCGGCGTTCGGAATGCGTGAGGGCATGAGCCGTGAAAAAGCTCTTGAATCAATGACCATCGCAAATGCGCGCATGATGGATATTGCCGGCCGCACCGGTTCACTCGAAACCGGTAAAGATGCTGATTTTATTATTCTTTCGGGTGATCCGTTCAGTGTCTACACAAGGGTTGAACAGACCTGGATAGAGGGAAAGAAAGTTTGGGACATAAGCAATCCCGAAGACAAAAAATATGCTACGGGCGGATACGAGGTATTTCGCACCAGCGCTTTTGGACATCATGACCATGAAGGAGGACGATAATGTACTATTTGAAAATCACAACAGGTTTTATTTTAGCTCTTCTATTGAATTTTCACCATGCAGATGCCCAGATCGCCGTCAAGGGTAAAACCGTTCATACGGCTGCAGGCGATGCCATCTCAAACGGTGTTGTACTGATCCGTGACGGCAAGATTGAACGCGTGGGAACCGAAAACCGGGTACGCATTCCCGATGGTTACGACATTTATGAGGCCGAAGTGGTTACACCAGGCTTGATTGATGCCCATTCGGTTGTGGGATTGGCCGGCATTCTGAACCAGGAACACGACCAGGACCAGCTTGAAACCTCAAATGCCATCCAGCCCGATTTGCGTGCCATAGATGCATACAATGCAAGGGAGGATCTTGTTACTTTTTTACGCGACAAAGGAATCACCACCGTTCACACAGGCCATGGGCCGGGTGCAGTTATCTCCGGCCAGACCATGATCGTAAAAACCTTCGGGGAAACTCTTCAGGAGGCACTGGTTGATTCGGTTACTGCACTGGCAATTACACTTGGATCGGGCATCAGCGGTGAATTCAGTAAACCCGGAACACGTGCAAAAGCTGTAGCCATGCTCCGGCAGGAACTGCTCAAGGCACAGGAATATGCTGAAAAAAGAGCTTCGGAAGATGAATCCAAACTTCCTTCCAGAGATCTTAAACTGGAAGCCCTTGCCGACCTGCTGGAGGGGAAGATCCATGCTCTTATCACAGCACATAAAGCTAACGACATACTCACCGCTCTACGGCTCCGGGAAGAGTTCGGATTCCGGATGATGCTCGATGGTGGTGCCGAAGCTTATCTTGTAATGGACCAAATAAAAAATGCCGGTATTCCTGTAATTATACACCCGACCATGATCCGAACAAGGGGAGATGCCCGGAACGCCAGTTTCGAAACTGCAGGCAAACTTGCCGAAGCCGGTATCCCTGTTGTATTTCAGAGCGGATTTGAAGGATATGTCCCTAAAACAAGAGTTGTACTCTATGAAGCAGCTATAGCCGTTGCCAACGGATTGGATTATAATGATGCGCTTCGTACACTTACTATTGATGCCGCCAGGATCCTGGAAATTGACAATCGAACCGGGTCCATCGAACCCGGCAAAGATGCCGACCTTGTGTTATTCGACGGTGACCCGTTTGAGTATACCACCAAAGCCAGCCATGTGATTATTGACGGCAGGGTTGTTAAATAACAATCTCTAAGAACATTGAACTATGAGCAAAAAACCACGTATTTCTCCTGTTCCCTGAGTTCTCTCCACATGAAACGTACGTGTACAAAATCCTGGCAAACGTTTACCAGGCGAATAAAAAGTAAAAAGGTTTACCATAGTCTTCCTATCATCTCTTTATCAGCTATAGAACCATTTTTTATTATTAAACATTTTCAGTTTCGAAGACATGCGGTGAAAGAAAATTTTATTCCTTTACGCATACTTATATTGAAAAATTGCTAAAAATTACAAAACTATGAAATCAACATATAAGCAAGGGCCTGTACTGATACTTTTAATTTTACTTTGTATATCTGTTACACTTTCCTGTGTTTCAAAAAAAGAAGAATCAAAAATCGAAGATGCAGAACATCTGATTGATGTGAGGGCAGTGGATTTCAAGTTTGAGATGCCTGCGGAAATTCCATCCGGCTGGTCAACCTTCCGCTTTAAAAATGATGGCATGCAGGAACACTTTCTGTATCTCTACAAATTGCCGGACAACAAAACCTACGATCAGTTTCTGGAAGAAGCCATGGTGCCATTTGGGACCGTGTGGTATGAATACATTGACGGTGACTTAACACGTGAAGAAGCCACAGTAAAACTTGGAGAAGAAATGGCCGGCTGGTTCTTTACTGACATAATTCCTTCCGGGGGGCCTGCTCTTACAGAGCCCGGTGAAACAGCCATCACTACCGTTCACCTGGAACCGGGTACTTATGTGGCTGAATGCTACGTAAAAATGCCCGATGGATCCTGGCATATCGAAATGGGAATGCAGCAAGAGTTCACAGTAACACAAGAAGAAAACAATGCTTCGCCACCAAATACCGATGTAAGTTTAACTCTTTCGAATTATGAACTATCTGTGGAAGGAGAATTTACATCCGGTTTGCAAACCGTAGCAGTTCACATCAAAGAAAATCCGGAAGGTATCATGCTTCATGATATCAACCTTTTCAGGCTTGATGACACGACAAATGTGGATGAAATCATCCGTTGGATGGACTGGATGGATCCGTCGCAATTCCGTGCTCCGGCACCGGGTTACTCCATAGGCGGGGTTGAGCATCTGGTGGCCGGTAAAACCGGCTACATGACTGTTGACTTACAGCCCGGACGATATGCCCTGATATCAGAAATGTACGCCTTAAACGGCGTTTCCAAAGTTTTTACCGTTGAATAAACAATCTATTTCCCGGCTTCTTTTTCTGCTTTACGCCTGATAATCCGGTGATCGATCGACCATTTACCGCCGCCGTAAATGAAAAAGACAATCAAAAGAACCAGCACAAGAAAAGAATATTCAAGCTCGGTATCTCCGGTTAAAAATATAGTTCGTGCATTTGCATAAAATACAGCTCCCATCAATACAGGAATTTGAATGGCAGTAGCGAGGCGGGTTATTAAACCCAATATCAGCATAAGTCCACCTACAAGATGCGCAGCAACTACGTAGTGAGCAACAATAAAGGAGTTCATTTGCAGATCATTTTCAATCATTTGATAAAATTCGGAGATATTTTCCACAAAAAAGTATCCCTTATAGCACAAAATTATACCAAGTATAATTCGAAGAATTTCTATTGCGATATGCCGGTTTTCCGTTAACCATCTTGTCAATTTATTATCAATCGTTTTTTCCATAACACTCTCTCCTCCTTTATTTTAAATTCATTTAAAACACGGATTTTTAAATTTCAAAAAAATAAGATGCAATGCAAATTCAAAAGTTATACTTTTTAAATTCCTGCTGAACTAATTGAAAATCATGAAATGGATCATACTCTTCACGTTTTTTATAGTCTCAATCAGTAGTTTTGACTTGCCTGCCCTATCTGCATTGCAGATTCAACCGGAACCGGTAAGAATGGCTGTAGCCGGGCTTTCTCACGGCCATGCCCACTGGATTTTTCAGGACTCTTTCTCTGACGATATCCCGATTGTGGGAATTTACGAACCTAACAGGGATTTGGCTCGCCGGTTTATAGACAGATATAATCTGGATGAATCCATCTTCTTTGAGGATCTTGATGAAATGCTGGATTCAACGAATCCGGAAGGCCTGCTTGCATTCGGGCCGGTTTACAATCATTTGGAAACCGTGGAGGCAGCTGCACCACGTGGAATACACGTGATGGTTGAAAAACCGTTGGCTGTCAGTATGGAACATGCCAAGAAAATGAAAGAGCTTGCCGAGCAGAATGAGATACATCTGTTGACAAACTACGAAACTTCCTGGTATCCAAGTACCGAATGGACTCACCATCTAACTCAGAATTTTCAAAAATTTGGCAAACTGAGAAAAGCTGTGTTTTACCACGGCCACCAGGGGCCCCGGGAAATCGGTGTGGGACCTGAGTTTCTTGAGTGGCTTACCGATCCTGAACTGAATGGAGGCGGTGCCCTCACTGATTTCGGATGCTATGGTGCAAATATCATGACCTACCTTACATCCGGACAAGATCCTGTTTCCGTCATGGCAGTCGTGCAGACACATAAACCCCAACTCTATCCCGAGGTTGATGACGAAGCGACCATCATTATCACATATCCGGAATCACAGGCGATTATTCAAGCCTCATGGAATTGGCCCTATAATCGAAAAGATATGGAAATTTACGGGGAGAAAAGTTCAGTCCATGCTCCCGGGCCGGATCATGTAATCATCCGTGAACCGAAAGATACCGACGGCGAAACTGTCACAATCACAGCTAAAGAAGCCGGCATTAAAACCGACCCTTTTCTCTATTTTGCCGGTGTAATCATGGGAGACGTCCAGCCCATGCCATACGAACTCTACACTTTGGAAAACAATATGATGGTTGTAAAAATACTCGAAGCCGCCAAAATTTCTTCCCGAACGGGAAAAAGGATAGACTGGAAAGATTTATACTAAATCGACGCCATTAAAGATTTGGCTGTTTTCCCGTGGTTCATAATTCTGATAGCTGCCGGGAATGAAGTGAAAAAAAAATCAGTTACCAGAATATTAACGGTAACTATAACAAAATCTTGAAATTAGTGATGAAAAATAACCTATCGACCATATTTAGCATATGTAGCTTGCTCCTGATCATGGGATGCAGCGAATCGGCACTGGATAGCGGGGCGGAAGAATTCCAGGCATTGGATTCCAGCAATATTTTAACACCCGGTAATGAGGCAGATATGCGTGCACCGGCTCCGGGTGACCAAACCATTGCGGATATTGTTATCAGCTCCGCCTCAGCTGGTGAAGATGCAGAATTTACCTTACTCCTCGATGCTCTGGTATTTACGGGCCTTGCCGATGTTTTTACCGGTGATGATCAACTCACTGTATTTGCACCCACTGATGAAGCCTTTGGTAATCTTGTAGCTGCACTGGCGGATGATCTCGACGAAGAAGTATTGAACGAAGAGGGCCCTTTCGCTGCGATTGATGACCTTTTAGGCGAGGGCACGGTTGCCAATGTACTTTTATATCATGTAACCGAGGGAAGGCGTGCAGCCGTTAGTGTAGTTCCAAAAAATCCAAGAGCCAAAGCCCGCAAAATTACCACTTTACTTGAAGGAGCCACGTTTAGTGTAAATTACAGGGGAGAAATTACTGCTGTAGGAAATACGGCTAATGTTATCAATACGGATATCAGTGCTTCAAATGGCATTATCCATGTTATAGATACGGTTATCCTCCCGGTCAAACTTTGACATACTTACGTGAAGTAATAATCAAAAAATCCCCTTTACTTTTAAGTATTGGGGATTTTTTTATTGCATTATATTTGATTCGTCCAAATAGTAGATCATAACATAATTTTGTTGCGATTCGGCAAGCACAAAATGATCCCGGCAGAGTTGCAGTTCATCATCCCTGAGTCGATAAAGCATACGGTCAATTGCATAAAATAAGAGATAAGGAATAACAATAAAGAGTCCGTATCCCGATAGCCGCAGGTTCCTGTAAGAGACCTCATAAAGGTCGGTGTCCCCTGGATCCAGAAACAATATAATAAATACCAGGAGTCCACCAATCACGGTGGATATAAGTGCAACACGTCCCCAGATTAGAGAAAAACCGATTCAGGCTTTATGCCCTGGAGTGTGATCATGATTACCGCTCTTGCGTTTGGCCTCTGGCACGGTTTCGGATATTCCGGTGGCTCATTCTCATTCGATGCCATGAGTTCCCTCTTTCCGTTTATCGGTGGTGTGCTCTACGGCTGGCTTCGTTTTCACAATGTTACCCCTCTGTTTCCCATACTGGCTCATAGTTTTTGAAACACGGCATTCGTGCTTGTTACATTTTTATGGTAAATATTCATTTCCAATTCAATTACAATAAATTGGAATCGGATTCTTTCTCTGCAACTTGACAAAAATTCTTTATTTACAGATTGTGCTCGGAATCTGCTTTACTCTGTGTATATTATATGCCAATGCAGTTTTACCCTAAAAAAATAAAGATTCAATACTCTTTATGTTTGGATTACAATCAGGGAAAAAACAAATCTCTGCTATACTAAAATTGTTATCCTTTTTTTGGTCAGTATTAATTTTTCTTGCCATATCGTCATTTTTTGATTTAAAACTTCCTCCTCCTTTCGGCCAGCTTCCTGATTATGCATTTACTTTGGTAATGTTTTTATTTCAGCCTATATATTTTATTTCATTCATGATTATTATGGTGGTTGGTTCGTACTACCACCTTAAAAAGCTAATGGGATGGGATGAATTAGTGGCAATGTACAAGATATCCCCTCCTAAAGAATTACCGGCTAATTTGATCAGCGGGACTTTGAATGATGTGCATTTTAGTAATTTATTTAAAATTAGTATTTCGGACGAAGGCTTATTCCTTCATTCCTTTTCACTTCTTAATTTTTTACTTAAACCATTATTTATACCTTGGAGTCATGTATCAGTAAAGGAAGAAACCGGACATAAAAGAATTCTGAAGTTATTGCCCTACGGATTTAATTATAAGTATTTTGAAGTCCAATCCATTTATGATAATGTGCTTAAGCTTCAGATTTATAATTCATCGTTAAGCATGCGTAATATTGAACTATTGTCGCGCATCGCCAAATAAATACTTTAACCGTTATATCCAAAAATTGATTTATAGTTATGAAATTCTATATCCTCTTTTTTTTTCTTTTTTTCAATCAACAGGTTTTTTCACAAACTTTTGAGGAACGGGAATTGAAAACCTCTATTGAAGAAGTTACCGTTTATCTTCAGGGCGGATTGTTGTCAAGAACCGGTAAAATAGATCTTCCAACAGGTAAATCGATTTTAAAAGTTAAATCTTTATCTCCACATATCGATGATAAAAGTATTAATGTGAAAGCTACCGGAAATTTTACAATTTTGTCTGTCAATCACAGGTTAAACTACCTGAACCGGTTGCAAACGGATGCAAGGGTAGACAGTTTGAAAAACCAGATCAAAAAATTTGACCTCGAAATTACAAAACTTCAATCCCGGCTTGAGATTCTTTCGGAGAAACAAAATCTGCTCGATAAAAATAAAAAGCTGGGAGGTGAAACGTCCGGTGCTACATTAAATCAAATCAGGGAAGCTGTCGAATTCTATGACAAGGAATTATCATCCATCAAAGCTGAAGAGATCGATACAAAAATTGCAATCGGTGATTTAAAAGAGGAAAAAGCCTCCATCGAAAAAGAAATATCCGATGTAAAAACAAGCGATCAATTGCCAACCGGTGAAATTGAAATCAGGATAGATGCCCCTCAAAGAACCAATGCTGATTTTAAAATTTCATACCTTGTCTCAAATTCAGGGTGGTTTCCAAAGTATGACGTCAGGGTAACCCATATAGATCAGCCACTCATATTGCTTTACAAGGCAGATGTATATCAAAATACCGGCGTTGATTGGGTAAACATAAAGCTTAAACTATCGAATGGCAATCCACGTCAAAGTGGGGTCGCTCCTGAACTTCAAACATGGTATTTAAATTTTGCCCGGAACAATCGGCGTTTTAGTATGGACGAAAGAGCAATACCTGTTTCTGTAAATCAAGTTTCAGGGACCGTTACGGATATCAATGGTGAACCTCTGCCAGGTGCAAATATAATGGTTAAAGGGTCAACAATCGGAACCGCTGCCGACAGGAACGGCAATTATTCACTGACCTTACCCAAAACCGCTACCCACTTGGTTGTATCGTATGTAGGATTTAATGTTCAGGAAGTACCGATAACATCTTCCAATTTAAATGTCCGGCTTGTTCCCGGTACTCAAAATCTGTCCGAGGTTGTTGTGAGTGGTTACGCTGTAGATTCTAAAATAAGCTCTCCACAAGAGGAAGCAGATCACTTATCTGTCACAACCGTAGAAAATCAAACCACTGTTGAATTTGAAGTGGAAGGAGCCTATTCCATCCAATCTAACAATGAATTGTTATCTGTAGACCTCAACAGCTATGAAATTGAGGCCGGCTATGAATATCAGGCTGTGCCTAAATTGGAAAAAGACGCATTCCTCATTGCAAAAATTTCCAATTGGGATCAGTACAAGTTATTACAAGGCGAAGCCAATCTTTATTTTGAAGATTCTTACGTAGGACGAACTATTCTCGATGCATCCTCACTTCGTGATACTCTGAATCTTTCATTAGGACGTGACAAAGGTATCGTAATCGATCGTGAAAAAATCAGTGAATATTCAAAGCGCAGAACCATCGGCAGTAACAAAATTGAAAGCAGGGGATTTAAAATACTGGCAAGAAACAGCAAATCGCAACCGATTACGCTTATTTTATTTGATCAGATCCCGTTATCTGTAAATAATGATATTTCGGTGTCACCCCAAGAGCTTTCTAATGGGAAGCTTGACGAAAAAACAGGGTTGATAACCTGGAGGCTTGAATTAAAACCCAAAGAAATGGCAGAACTCAATTTGAATTACGAAGTGAAATATCCAAAAGATGAAACCGTCTACCTGGAATAAACTTTTTATAAAGACATATTCCTAAACGCTTCAGCCTGGCTTATTATATCCAAAAAAGTATACTCTGAGTTACACAAATCATCTTGTTAAACTCAAATCAAAACAAATCACTCAGTGAAACTTTTAAATGATTTTGAAACCTCTCGTACTTCCTTTCGTATCTTAGTTTGACTTCTGTATCATCTTGATCAAAATCTAATAACTAACAGACCGGGCTATGAAACTTACTCTTTCCAATATTTCAAAAACCTACAAAAACGGGGTGAAAGCTCTTGATGATGTTTCCATCGAAATCGAATCGGGTATGTTTGGGCTTTTGGGTCCCAATGGTGCCGGTAAATCTACGCTGATGCGTACCATTGCCACACTGCAGGCGCCTGACACCGGATCAGCGTATCTCGATGACATTAACATTCTGGAGGACAAACAAAGCCTTCGCAAAGTGCTGGGATATCTTCCACAGGAATTCGGGGTATATCCAAAAATGTCGGCCGAAGACTTGTTGCACTATTTCGCACGCCTGAAGGGCATCATCGACAAGAATGAACGTAACGAAATGGTGAATACCGCCCTGGAAGTCACGAATTTATTCGAAGTTAAAAACAAAAACGTAGCCGGCTACTCCGGAGGAATGAAACAGCGTTTTGGAATTGCACAATTACTGTTGAATGATCCGAAACTTATCATCGTGGATGAGCCAACTGCTGGATTGGATCCCTCCGAAAGACACCGTTTTTTGAACGTTCTACGAGAAATTGGAACCAACCATATAGTGATCTTTTCAACTCATATTGTCGATGATGTAAAAGAACTTTGTACCGATCTGGCCATTATGAATGTCGGACGAATATTAAGTCATCACACCCCAAAAAAAGCTGTTGAAGCATTAGAGGGACAGATCTGGACGCGGGTAATTGAGCGAGACGAACTGGAGGCATTTGAAAATAAATTTAACGTCATTTCTTCCAATTTCAATCAGGATAATACGCTGAACATACGGGTGTACGATGATAATAAACCGGATGAAACCTTCCAGGCCAAAGATCCTGACCTTGCAGATGTCTATTTTGTGACCTTGCGCAAAGAGAAAGAAGTTGTAGCCGCTTAATACAAAACCCTGTCTTCATGT
The DNA here is from genome assembly GCA_964415185.1 of uncultured Balneolaceae bacterium. GTDB lineage: Bacteria > Bacteroidota > Rhodothermia > Balneolales > Balneolaceae > CAYVBJ01. The sequence goes on from CAYPZI010000018.1 coordinate 29,346, forward strand.
TCTATTCTATTTTTTCTTTTGAAATTCGATACTGGCTGCGTAAAACTTCTTTCTATGTTTATGCCGGCATCATGTTTGCCCTGTCCTATTTTATAATGATCAGCGCCGCCGGAATTTTTGAAAGCCTGACGGTGAGTATGAATACCATCACAATTGTAAACTCACCGATCGCCATTAACGGGATGTTAAACGAGTTGGGTATTATTCTGTATTTCTTTTTACCTGCATTGATTGGCGGCACCATTTACCGTGATTACAAGCATAACATGCATTCGGTTATATACTCTTATCCATTTCAAAAATGGGAATATCTTCTCGGTAAATTCATGGCCGGGCTCACGGTTTCCACTTTTGTGATGATGGCTGCTGCTTTGGGAATTATCCTGGGTACCCTCACACCCGGCACCAATCCTGATGTCCTCGGGCCATTTAACCTGATGAACTATGTGCAACCTTTTCTCTATTACCTCATTCCCAACATGATCTTTTTTGGGGCTATGGTATTCGCCATTGTTGCATTCACCCGAAATATCAATGTGGCTTTTATTGTGATACTGGCGTTTTTCCTGATCCAGATCTTTGCCCAGAATCTCACTTCTGATCTTGATAATAAATACCTGGCAGCCCTGCTCGATCCTTACGGAGCACAGGCAAACACCTATTATACCGAATACTGGACAGCCTTTGAACAAAATGAAAATCCACTGCCATGGGGCGAGGTGATCCTATACAATCGACTTATCTGGGCAGGGCTTGGACTTTTGATTTTCGGTTTTGTTTACAAGGTGTTTACTTTCAGCCAGCAAGCGTACAGCTTCAGTTTCTTTCGAACGAAAAAAGGAGAAGCCGTTGCCAAAAAGAATTTCGGAAGTATTTTGACCGTTAGCATGCCGGAGGTCAACTTGAATTTCTCTTTCATCGAGAACCTGAAATTAGCCTGGGAACTTGCCAAGGTCGATTTCCGGTATATAGTAAGTGGCTGGGCTTTTATCATTATTGCATTGATAGGACTGCTAATCTCTTTGAGTGTAATTCTTTTAGGTGGAGAGATATTCGGAACCGATACGCTTCCCGTAACCTGGCAAATGCTGCAACTGCCCGGCACCTTTTTCAGTTTGTTCATCAATATTCTGACTTTTTTGTATGCGGGAATGCTTATCCACCGCAGCCGTGGTGATAATATGGATCAGCTCATTCATGTAACCCCAACTCCAAACTGGACGATTTTATTTTCAAAATTCCTGGCGCTCGTGCTCATGCAGATGGTGCTGCTTTCCATCATCATGATTGCGGGGCTTGGCGTACAGCTATACAATGGCTACTACAATTTTGAAATCGGCCTGTATCTCTTCGACCTTTACGGCATTTCCCTGCTCCATGTGGTTATATGGGGATTGCTGTCTATATTCGTGCACAGCCTTTTCAAGAATTACTATATCGGGTTTATTCTGCTGCTCATCGTTTCCATTGGCATCACCTTTTTAGATGAAATCGGGATTGAACAAACGGTGTTCAAATTCAACCAGGCACCGGGAACGGCTTATTCAGATATGAACGGTTATGGAAGCTCACTGGCTCCCCATTTTATTTATAAAATGTATTGGCTGCTTCTTGGAATAGCTCTGTATGTACTTGCCATACTGTTTTTCCGAAGAGGATTACCGGGCAATTTTAAAGAGCGTATCCAAAACGCCAAAGAGGCCTTTACCTCCAAATTAAAGCTCATTTTCGCGATTTCTTTGATTGGATTTCTGGGGATGGGAAGCTGGATCTATTATGTGAATAATATCAAACATGAATACATCTCATCCCAGCAGCGAGAACTGAGGGCAGCGAATTTCGAGAAGAAATACGGTATCTATAAAGATATCCCGCAACCCAGAATTGTGTCGAGCACCATCAATCTGGATCTGTACCCGGAAACCCGGGATTTTGAGGCAGCAGGAAGTTTTATCCTAAAAAATAAAACATCTGTTCCTATTGACTCCATCCATATTGATCACAATAACTACATCAGCAAATTTGAATTTAATCGTGATTTCGAGCTGGTCTTAGAAGACGACTCCATGAATTACGATATCTATCAGCTTGCTGAACCTCTGATGCCCGGCGATTCAACATTGTTTACTTTTTCGCTTTCCAATAAACCAAATGAGATTCTGCGCAATCAGTCGCCTGTTCGCGGGAACGGAACTTTCTTCAATAACTCCGTTTTTCCCAGAGTAGGATACCAGGAAGGCGGAGAATTGAGCAGCCGGGAGGCTCGTGAACGCTACAACCTACCTCCTAAACCCCGCATGGCTCCACTTACGGACAGCACCGCACGGATGAATAACTACATCTCCAGTGATGCCGACTGGATTGACTTCGAGACCACCATCTCCACTTCTCCCGAACAAATTGCCATTGCTCCCGGATACCTTCAGGATGAATGGGTGGAAGATGGCCGGCGCTATTTCCATTATAAAATGGACAGCACCATGGTGAATTTTTATTCTTTTATTTCTGCAGAATTCGATGTTGTTCAGGACTCCTGGAATGATGTGAATATTGAGATTTACCATCACCCCGGACACACCTATAACCTGGATTACATGATGGATGGAGTGAAGAAATCGCTCGATTATTACTCCGGCAATTTCAGTCCGTATCAGTTTCGTCAGCTTCGCATTATTGAGTTTCCGCGAACCGGCGGAAGTTTTGCACAGTCTTTTGCAAACACCGTTCCCTATTCCGAGGCCGTTGGTTTTATCGCTGATGTGGATACCACGGATGATGACGCCGTAAACTATCCGTTCAGCATCACCGCTCACGAAGTAGCGCATCAGTGGTGGGCACACCAGGTGATTGGGGGCAATGTTCAGGGAGCTACCATGTTGTCCGAAAGTTTGTCGGAATACAGTGCCTTAAAAGTGCTTGAGAAGGAACATGGTGTGCATCAGATGCGCCGGTTCCTGAAGGATGCTTTAGACAGTTATTTGACCGGACGTACGTTGGAATCACAGCGCGAATTACCGCTCATCTACAACGAAAATCAACAGTACATTCATTATAACAAGGGTTCGCTTGTGTTCTATGCCGTAAGCGATTATATCGGAGAGGATAAATTAAATGCTGCACTCAGTGATTACATTGATGATGTGGCTTTTCAGGAGCCACCTTATACCATCTCGCTGGAATTGTTAGGGTATTTGAAAGAAGCCACCCCGGATTCGCTTCAGTATTTGATCAAAGATATGTTCGAAACCATTACCTTGTATGACAATCGTGTGGAAGAAGCTACGTATATGGAAACGGATAGCAACACCTTTGAAGTAAACATGACACTGCAAGCTTCTAAGTATCGTACCGGAGAAACGGGAGAACGCATCTACAAAAATGAAGCGGGCGATAGTCTTTCAGTTGAAATTGAAGGCCGCCGCCGGCCCGTGCAGTCCCTTCCGCTCAACGACTGGATCGATGTGGGTGTATTCGGTGTGGATGAAGAAGGAAACGAAACCGTACTATATCTCGAGAAACGAAAATTCACAGATATCATGAATGAGTTAAGTATCACAGTGGATAAAGAACCGGTTTCAGTTGGTATCGATCCTTACAACAAACTCATTGATACCATCTCAAATGACAACCGCCGGGCGCCTGCAAAGGAAGAATAGAGGCCTCTCTATTCTCATCCGGCAATAACTTCCAAAGAATCCGATTTGAAGTGATTAAAGAAGTCCGGGATCACTTTTAATGCATAGCTTGA
>CAYPZI010000019.1:0-32854 GCA_964415185.1 uncultured Balneolaceae bacterium
AAAGGCATATAAAAAAAGAAAATACTGATCGAAGTAGAGAATCATATCTAAAATTTGAACAGATAAAACACCCGTTGTTAGAACTACGGGTGCATACATCCAGAAGTGTAAAAATTTATCCATAATTCATTACAATTTTTTGATTTACATCATTACCATCCATTTTCCACTTCCCAAATGGCAAGTTCACCAGACTCTTCCAAAATAGCTGCAAAATGATTGTTTGATAACCCAAACTCCTGTAATTCAGCCGGAGGATAGTAGCTGTATAAATAATCTCCGTCAACCATATTGTACACATCAAAAAACCCGGGGTACCATTCAAGTTCCTGTTGATTGGCAGTACGTTGGCTTATGTAAATATGAATTTGATTCTCTGTCAACTGAAGCCGGCTGCTGATTTGTTTCCATGTTGAAAAGTCTACAGCATTTACCCGGTTTGGATCTTCAGTTGCATAGTATGGAATGATTACAGGTAGAGCTGCCAATGAAATTGGATTACGGAAAAACACAACTTGTCCCTCTGAATTGTATTTAATAAAATTGTTGGTATTCCAATGAGCTTGAACAAAGCTTCCATCAACAGTTGTGTTAAAATCACCTTGTATCACTAAAGACCATAATTTTGGATCATCTACAATGGGTTCCATTTGTCCGAGTATTTTCCCGGAAAAGTTATATTTTTTATAACGAGTTTCTGTATAAAAGTAGCTTCCTAACCAGTATTCACTTTTATTTACGGGTAATATACCATTCGCAATTTCTGGCAAGTCAAGAATTTTCCAATTGTCTTGATTCAGAGGATTAAAAATGGTCACCCGGTTATTTATCGGATCAAACACCCAGATGTTTTTCGTATCCGGCTCTATAAAAAAATTGTTAACCGCCGAAAATTCGCCAGGGCCGCGGCCTTTTCCTTTCCCAAAAACTTCTATAAGATTCCCTTCCAGATTATATTTATTAACCACCATCAAATTGCTGTCAATAGCATATAAATGGCCGTCATTTGTAAAACGTAAATGATGTTCAGTTGGAATAAATTCCTGATGCCGGTTAATCTGTTTGAACCCTGGTTCCTTCCAGGTTCGCTCTGAAACTTTTTGTTCAACCGGTTGCAGTAAATAAGCACTTTCAAGATCTGTAATGGATTTTCTGGCAGATATAGTAACGTAAATTACAAGCAGAAATCCGACAAAGATTATGAAAACAATGTAATATGAACGTTTCATAATTATAAATAATAACGGGGGAAGATACCCCCGTTATTAATTTAATGTGTTTTTATTTTTTGTGGTAACACTTTATGTGAGTTGCACATTGTTGCCCTGTAAAAGAAGAGCAAAGTTCATCTTCACCAGGAGTGTCTGAAGCAGTTACATCTCCGGCTACAAGCCCAAGTCCGAGAAAAAGCAGACCTGCAATACCACTTAAAAAAGCGGCTGCAAGTTTGGATCTTTTTGAGTTATTATTTTGGTTCATATCATTTCTATTTTAATGTTTAATATAACAAGGAGCAAGTATAATAAACAGAGAGAGATTTGCAAGAAAAAAATATCACAATTTTATAACATTTAATTGATGGGTTATCAAGTTGGCCGGGATGAGAAACAGTTAATGGTTTAAAGCCAACGCCGGTACACACCCCTGTTTTTCCCGAATCACCTGACGGCGTTCGGTCAAATCTGTCCCCTCTCCCCGACATTGAAAAGATTTTGTACGGGGCAGGCGAGAGGGGACAGCCTTATCAAAACGCCGAAGGCGATTTTGAAAAGGCAGGGGTGTGTACCGGGTGAGGGCAATGAACCAAAATCTCAGCTACATACACTTACCAATTATGGCAGCAACTCCTCCCTCGACCGCAACACCGAAGAGTCCCATGTCGATTTCAGAACCGTAAATACATACGGATAATTGGTGGCGATCACTTCATAACGGTTGTCGTCTTCAGCAGAGGGTTTGAGTTGAAGGGTGTGCTCCGAACCGGCTTCCGTGCGGATATGCAGTGTGTAGAGTGCTTCACCAAAACCGGATACGGTGGCATTCTTGACAAACCCGTTGGCATTCAGCGATGAAACCTGCCGCAAAAGGCGGTTCGTTTGGGATTCGTCCAGGGAGTCTGCACCTGCTATCCATTTGTTTTCTTCTGCGCGGGATATGACAAACGAGCTGTCAGCCGGGTAATCAAATGCAATCTCTGTTATGCTGTTTTGGCCGATATTCCAAACCGTTTTGTCGCGCCAACCGTCGAGTTCCCTGTTAACAGATGCATTCAGAAAACCTTTGGCACTGAAGACTTCTTCCCTGTCTGCCGGCCTGACGTAAGTATTGAATTCACTCTGGCTCAGAATCTGAGGGGATCCCACAATTATTTTATCCAGTTCCGACACGCCATCCATAAAAGTGATTTCCGTTCCGGTGGTATCAACCCTGAACCGGGTAAATTTTTCCGGGTCTCGGGTTACCAGCGATTTTACTTTCAGGTCTGCAAATTGATCGACCGTCTGGCCTGCCAAATTACCCGCAGCCGGATAAGATTCGCTTCCGGTTTCAGTCCGAACCATCCAGTTACCGCCATTTTTAAATAATATGATTCCATCATCATCCGGTTTTCTGATTTCAATGCGATTTACCTGTCCGGAATCAAATGTGGTTATTTCGGTGGTGAACACTTCACTCGAAGTCTGCCCGCCGAAAAAACCGGTAATGACTGAAACAGCCAAAAGTACTGCAAAAATCAATGACAAAGTTTTAGTCGCAGAAGACATCTTTATTTAACTTTTATTCAACTTTCAACCTTCAATCCCGAAAGTGTTCGGGACAGGTTCTTCAACCTTCAACTTAAAAGTCATCCATCCATTGCCGTCGTTTCCATTTTCTTCGCCTGTATCGGACCAATCCGTACCCGCCGGCAAATGCAATCGGCAAGAAAACATTCAGATATTTCAAAACTGTTTTTGTGCCGTCATCAACAGGTTCAAGGGGACGGGCAGCTATTCCTTTCGTTCGCAGTGAAATCAGGCCGGTATCATCGGCAAGCCAATCGACAGCATTGACCAGCAGGTTAATATTGCTTTGGGGAAGGCGTTGTTGTTGCTGCCCTTCGCCGTTAACAATAAAATCACCATCTCCGAAAACAACAATTTTATTTTCAACACTTTGTTCAAGACCTACATCGATGGTATCCACACCGGCAAAAGCCGACTTGAATTTACCCTCAATCACTGCAGCGAGAGGTATATTGGCTTCTGTAAAATCGCTTTCCTGCCATTCATTCATGGGATCGAGGTTGAAAAATCCGGATGCGATACCGGCGCGCCCTGAACTGTGTGCTAATACGGTAATTTCCTGTCCTTCGTCAGCCAGGGTAGTATCAACAGATGAGACAAATTGAAATATGACGGCATCGAGTCCGTCACTGACCGGATGATTTGAAAAATTGCTGATCAGCGGGATGTAGGGATACTGCACATCATTGATCATTGTGAACGGGCCTTGCTGCTGGCGCACCTGGATAGTGCTGCTTCTTACATCCCTCACCAGGTCGGTGTTGACAGGCAGGCGGTAGGCGTCCAAAAGCTTTTCGATGCCGGTTTCCAGAGGCCGTGCCGACCCGGTTTGAACCTGTACATCCACACGGTTCAGTGCAAATATCACTTTTCCGCCGGCCATGATATATTGATCTATGGCGATCAAATCTTCAGTGGTAAAATCATTCCGGGGAGCTGCAATGAAAATTACCTCGTTTTCCGGGGGAACTCCGGCTGTGTCAATGCCTGCCACTTCTGTAACATTGTACATTTCGCTAAGTTCTCCCGCAGCCTGGATCATGGCATTCAGAGAGGGTTCTCCATGTCCCTGCAGAAACCCGATTTGCGGCTTTTGATCGAGGGTCATTTTTTTGATGGTACTGGCAATTGAATACTCAAGCGAAGCCCCCGGCTGTATAACCGGAAGCACTTCACGCTTGTCATTGTACTGAAACACGGCACCGAGATAAGCCCGTTTTTGCGAAATCTGGTCGCGTTCCCTTACATCAATCATTACCGGACGGATACCAGCCTCCTGAGCTTCCGCTTCAGCCTGGTCCGACTCATTCGGATTTACAAACCTGTATTCAAGATTCCCCCCCGATACCGCCCTGAACTCATCCAGAAAGTTGCGGAATTCGTCTTGCGCAATGGCAAGTTGCGGGGGAAGGTCATCGGAAAAGTAGGCAGTAACAGTGACAGGGTCGCTGATTCCCGCGGCAATATCCCTGCTTGCATCTGAAAGTGTGTAGCGGTTGTTTTCGGTCAGGTCGAAACGCAGAAAGATCTTATCCGCCAGGTAATTGATGCAACCGAGTATACCGATGATTAAAAAAATCTGAACAATCGTTTCCGTCCTGTTTTGAAAAATGCCCTGGAAAAATTTCATGCCCATGCCCTCCTTTTTAATGTGGCTACCGTAAGGGTGAATCCAATGACTATAATTGTACAGAGATACACAAGGTTTGAAAGTCCGATCACGCCTCTTGAAATGGTTTGAAAGTGGGTATCAAGCCCGATGTATTGGAAAATATTACCTGCAACACCGGGCAGGGCTGTGGCGATTTGTCCAAACAGGAACTGAAAGAAGAAGGCAATGAAGAGAGCCATTATGAAGGCGACGATTTGATTGGCTGTCAGGCTTGATGCAAAAATCCCGATGCTTGTAAAGACGGCACTGATCAGAAGCAGACCAAGATAACCGCTGAGGGTTTCGCCGTGGTCGATCGGGCCCAGGTTGGCAACAGTCACGTAATAGGGCAGGGTAAGCAGAAGTGCAATGGCTACCAAAAGCCAGCTTGCAAGCCATTTGCCTGCCACAATCTGAAAATCGGTAACCGGCTTCGTGGCAAGAAGCTCAAGGGTTCCCGATTTTTCCTCTTCCGCCAACATCTTCATGGTGATGGCAGGGATGAAAAAGAAAAGAGTCCAGAAAGCGATGCTGAAAAAGACCTGCAGAGAAGCCTGCCCGCGAAAGAATATATCGCCGGACCCCAAAAGCCAGGTAAAAAATCCGCTGAGCCCGAGAAAGGCAACCAGGATGATGTATGCCATCAGCGAATCAAAAAATGCATTGATTTCCCTTTTACAAATCGTCCAGATATTCCGCATCGGATTAATTTGAGTTTTGTTTTACGGTTAATTCGCGGAATACATCTTCGAGGCTCGATTCAACCGGTGTTAGCTGCAGTAAAATCCAGTTCTTGTCAACACAAAGCCTGAAGATCTCTTCCTGTACCGGCAGGTCCGGTTTGGAAAAGACCCGCCAAAGGCCGTTTTCACTGAATACATCGGAGACGGATGAGAGAGTGATAAGGGAATTCCTGATCTCGTCTTTTCCGCTTTGAGGTTTGATATCAACAAGAAATTGTCCGGCACCGGTGGCTTTTTTCGTCAGTTCTTCGGTGGAGCCGTCGGCTACCAGTTTCCCGCGGTTGATGATAATGATGCGGTCGCAGGTGGCTTCCACCTCTTTCAGAATGTGGGAGCTGAGCATCACGGTTTTTTCTTTGCCGATTTCTTTAATCAAATCGCGGATCTCAACAATCTGGTTGGGATCAAGCCCGGTGGTGGGTTCATCCAGGATCAATACCTCGGGATCGTGAATCAGGGCCTGAGCCAGCCCCACACGCTGCCGGTATCCTTTCGATAGTTCACCAATGTATTTGTGTTTCTCCGGGCCGAGGCCGCATACATCGATCATTTCCCTGATCCTTTTCTGAATATTCTGACGTTCAACCTGTTGCAGCTCAGCCGTAAAAGTCAGGTAGTCGATGATACTCATATCCGGGTACAAGGGAGTATTTTCAGGTAAATAACCGATTTTCCGCCGTACTTCCAGGGAATTTTCGTGAATATCGAAACCATTCAGCTTTATGGTTCCGCCGGTCGGCTGAATAAAACAGGTGATGATCTTCATAGTGGTGCTTTTACCCGCACCGTTCGGCCCGAGAAAACCGAGGATCTCGCCGGTTTTCAAATTGAATGAGATATCATCAACTGCCTTTTGTGAACCGTAGGCTTTTGTAAGATGCTCAACTTCAATTCCCATGATTCATGATTTAATTAATGCTCCGAAAACGGGAGTGAATTTAAAAAATCACGGGGATTTTTGTCAAGTCCTTCTACACTAAAGTTTCGAAGGATTGAAAAATCAAGGAACCAGCCTGGCATAATCTTTTTACCTCTTCACCGACAACAGATCTTCCATCCCAAAGCCGGAAAGCAGCTTTTTTTGAATGTCGGCAGTGGTTTTGTTTAATGTTTCGGGCGCCTCGCCACCCATCAGCGGATCAACAACCACGCGGAAGGGACGTTCACCTGCGGGAGTGTTGATCAGGTCAAGAACGGCATCTGCCACAAGTTGCGGATCAGGTGCATCCTCGCTTTGCAGGGTTTCTGCCATTCCGCTCCACATTTGGTCGGGTAGTTTGTTCAGATCTCCGTAGGATTCAGCTCTTTCAGGGTCAGACGGTTCACTCATATTGTCAAAAAAGTTTGTCGGAAAGCCGCCCGGCTGCACGATGGCAACATCCACGCCGGTGGGTGCAAGCTCATATTTGTAGGTTTCGGCAAGGCCTTCGAGAGCGAATTTGGATGCCGTGTATGCGGCTGAGAATGGCAATACAATACGGCCCATAATGGTGGAAATATGAATCAGCAGCCCGCTGCCTCTTTTGCGCATGGATGGCAATACAGCCCGGTTCACCCGCTGTACACCCATCACATTTACGTCAAAAACATGCTGAAACTGGCCGGTAGTCATCGCTTCGGCAAAACCACCGCTGCCCACACCGGCATTATTTATCACCACGTCGATTTGGGATTCAACTTCCAATGCCTTGTCAATAGCAGCCTGGACAGAAGAGTCGCTGGTTACATCCAGGTCAAGCAGGTAAAGTTTCCCCTCTTTTTTTTCGGCAAAATCGAAGAGTTCTTTTGCCTTGTCACTGTTTTTGCCATCCAGTTCCCGCATGGTTGCGAAGACGGTGTGACCATCCTCAAGAAGTGTTTGGGCTATCAGTTTACCGAATCCGGAACTTGAGCCGGTGATAAGTGTTTTCATTGGATTGTAATTTTTGAGTTTATCAGAATATGAAATTTAGTATACAGGCAGCAGTTGACAGTAGGCAATTGCAATTGACGGGGCGCAGTTGACGGCATGCAGTAACTTACTTGTATATTGTTGAACCTTCAAATAATTATACATCCGGTTCTAACGAAACGAACTCAAATTACACTTTCAGAATTCCCCGGATATTGCTATTGTCGGTCATGTTTAAAAAAAGAAATAGAAACAGACGACACTCGCTGTATAGAATCCGCGTTGACGGGATTGAAGTGCAGGTAACGGAAAAAAACGTCAAAAACTTTAACCTGAGAGTGAACCGATCTACAGGAAACGTTAAAGTATCCTGTCCGCATGGTACCAATAAATACGAACTTTTCAAGTTTCTCAAAAGCAAATCGGATTGGATGCAAAAGCACATTTCCTCATTCCGGAGATACAACAAGGCTGCATCAAAGAAAAGTTATGCAGACGGGGAAATTCACTATCTGTTTGGAGAAAAAATGATTTTGCGGAATAAGCAAAACCCGAAAAGAATTGCTTTCTGCCGGAAAATTGAAGACATCTCCGAATTGATCATTTCACCTGGCAGAAATGACAATGCCGCAAACCGTAAAAAAGTGGTTCAATCATTTTACAGGGCAGAAATGAAGCAGAAAATTCCGGAATTGATTGAAAAATGGGAACCTGTGATGAGAGTAGAGGTTTTGGAGTTTGGCGTTAAAAAAATGAAAACCCGTTGGGGCACCTGTAATATTCATGATAAAAGGATTTGGCTGAACCTGGAACTGGCCAAAAGAGATCCCGGTTGTCTTGAATATGTGGTTGTGCACGAAATGGTTCATCTGCTGGAACGATTGCATTCGAAACGGTTTTACCGGCTGATGGATCAATTTTTGCCGGACTGGCGAAAAAGAAAAGAAATGCTTAATCAACCTTTAAGCTGATTTATAAACCGTTAAGCATGATTGTCTACCTGAATGGCGAATATCTCCCGATGGAAGAGGCAAAACTGGCCGTTAACGATCGCGGGTTTTTGTTTGGAGATGGGATATATGAAGTAATACGCTCGGTAAAAGGTGCTTTTTTTAGAGTAGATGAGCATCTTGACAGGTTAAAAGAGGGAATTGCAGCTCTTGGTTTGAAACTTGAAGCCGGTTTGGTTCGAAACTTCAAAAGCATTTTTGACGAGTTGATTCTGCGGAATGATTTAAAGAATGGCGAAGCAACCCTTTACATTCAGATTTCCCGTGGTGCTGCCTGGCCGAGAACTCATACGTATCCTGAACCGGAAGTTCCATCTACGGTTTTAATAATGGCTGGGCCGTTCAAGGCACATAAAGATTTGCACCAAAAGGGAATTGACGTTATCACTTTGCCCGATGTAAGATGGCTACGCTGTAACCTTAAAACCGTAAACCTGCTGCCAAATGTGATGGCGAGGGAGAAGGCAAAACAATCGGGAGTAAACAGCGCCATTTTGATGAGGGACGGCGTGGTTACCGAAAGCCCGAACGCCAATATATTCGGGGTACAGAACGGAAAGCTGCGAACACATCCTGCCAATCATTTAATTCTCAGGGGTATCACGCGCGACTGGGTGATTGAAACGGCGGATCGTCTCGGTATTGAAATTCTGTATGAACCCATCAGAAAAGAGGAGTTATCCGAAATGGAAGAACTCTTTTTTACAGGAACCACTACAGATATTCAACCCGTGGTTGAAATCGATCAGGAAAAAGTGGGCAGCGGAAAACCCGGTCAGTTAACAATAAAGATTCAAAATGCTTACTATGAAGCATTGTATCAATTGTAAAATGAATTCAAATTACAAGCCGATAAGGCTATTTACAGGGTCAGAATGACATTACTCATATTTTATTTGTTTCTGGCGATTGGGGTCTCTTTTTTATGTTCCATACTTGAGGCTGTTCTGTTATCGGTAACCCCGTCTTATATTTCAGTAAAAGAAAAAGAAGGAGAAAAATCCGGTAAATTACTTAAAAAGTTCAAGGCTGATATCGACCGGCCGTTGTCGGCAATATTAAGCCTGAATACGATTGCGCATACGGTTGGTGCAGCCGGAGTGGGTGCCCAGGCACAGGTGGTGTTCGGAAATGCTTATGTGAGTGTAACATCTGCCATTCTTACCCTGATGATCCTTGTTTTTTCTGAAATCATCCCCAAAACCCTGGGAGCTACATATTGGAGAAAAATGGCACCATTTGCTTCTATAACAACCCGCTGGCTGATCATAATCATTTATCCGCTGGTGATGCTTTCAAAGGGAATCACAGCCTGGCTTGCCAGTGATGAGAAAAGGCCAACCCTGAGCAGGGAAGAATTCAGTGCCATGGCGGAAATGGGAGCCGAAGAGGGGGTTTTTGAGGAAAGCGAATCAAAAATTCTAAAAAACCTGATCAGGTTCAAATCGTTACGAGCCCAGGATATCATGACTCCCCGGATTGTAGTGATGAAATTTTCTGAAGAGAAAACTATTTCTGATATAATTGAAAATGCTGAGGAGCTGCCTTTTTCAAGGCTACCGGTTTACGGCGACGATGAAGAATCGATCACCGGATATGTATTGAAAAATGAACTTTACCTTAATCTTTCGAGAGGACATAAAAATAAAAAACTGAAAGAGATAAAGCGGGAGATCCTGATAGTGCCAGAAAAAATTTCCCTGAAAAACCTTTTTGAGCAGCTACTTGAAAAACAGGAGCATATTGCCGTGGTGGTTGATGAATATGGCGGCTTTTCGGGAGTTGTAACCATGGAAGATGTGGTTGAAACACTCATCGGAATGGAAATTGTGGATGAGGCAGACGCCATTGAAGATATGCAGAAACTGGCACGCAAAAAATGGACGGAAAGGGCAAAACGGCTCGGTATAGTTTTGCCGGAGTCCATTAAATCGGGGAATGAGTAGATGATTTATGCGTGTTTCCTGTCAGGAATTTTTTTCAGGCAGATAGTGCGGTTATTTTTATAGCAAACATTTACGGTTTGAATCCGGATTTTGATACATCATAATCGGAAATGTGATCTTGCCTGTTTTCTGAACCTTTTCTGCATCAGGCCTACAGCCTGACCTTTGCAAAATCACGTCATTAACCCAAGGCGCTGCCTTGGGCTGAGTTGTTTCAGGCTTTCAGCCTGTTTTTGGTGTATCTGAGTCCGGGGACTAAGGTACAATTTTTAACCACTGAATAGTGTAGTGTCAACTCTTAATTGTCTCAGACCTGCCAGGTTTTGTTAGCATGGGTGTTTGAATAAAGTGAATTTTTTTTGAAACCTATCAGGTCTTTAACCGATATTTTAAACTTGACGCCACACAAGAAACGCAAAGATTTACTGCAATGAGAGTTTCTGAAAATAGAAGCCTTTAAATGTGCGAATCCACCACTTTCCGGTTTCTTTTCTTTCCTTAAAAGTGGCATACCGGTAGTGATATAATTTTGCCCTCAGCCAGACAGGCCCTTCTTCGGGAAAAGGATTATGCTTGATCAGTTTTAATATATCCGGATCATTATCAAGCATTTTCATGGCCAGTCGCTGCATCCATAAAGGCCTGTGCTGCGGACGCAAGGCAGCAAACCACATCTGCCAGTCCAGACGATAATGATAAGGGGCCACCTGGGGCGAAGGCCGTCCGGGATTGCCGGGTTTGCCTTTGAATTCATATTCTTTCCAATCGGTTTGAGGGCCGGGATCTTTCTCGGTGGTGCCTTCCAGCACAATTTCAAATCGATTTTTTGTCACACTTCCAAACGCACCATACGTATTGACAAGATGATAGGGGTTGTAGCTGAAATTCATTTTTTGGGCAGAAGAGATCATGTTTCTTACAGGCTTTATGCTCATCCACATTACGGCAATTCCAAGCAGTACGGTTGCAATTAAAAAATAATCGGGCAGGGCTGTGATTGAGTCAGGTTCGACGGCCGGTAAAAACTTCTCATAATAGGTGTCGCTGATTGCGGCAAAGGAAAGAGACAGTGTCATCCAGTTCAGCCACGCATAATTTCCGCTGATGATCAGGTAAAGCTGAGAGAGGATAATAACGGATGCGGATATAGTGGCTACGGGCTGTGGAAAAAATAATCCCCAAACGGCGATAAGCTGAACAAAATGGTTAAATGCCGTTTCGGTTTTATGCAGGGATTCCGGAAGTAAGTGGAAAAAACGGCTCAGGTAATTGGGAAGGGGCTGCGTTTCATGGTGGTAATTGAGGCATGTTAGATCACGCCAGCACTGGTCCCCGCGTATTTTTATCAATCCTGCCCCCAGTTCCACCCGGAATAACATCCAGCAAATCAGCCAAATAACAATGAGAGGCACCTCCATGGATGCCGGGCCAAGGAAAATGACTAAAAAGCCCACTTCAAGCAGCATGGATTCCCATCCGTATCCCCAGAAAATTTGTCCGGTATTTACGATGGAGAGATAGAGAACCCATGGAAAGAACCAGCTTACCATATACAACCAGACAGGCAAATGATCAGAGAAGCCTGCCAGGTGAATCATCGAAATCAGGATACCGGTCCAGGTTACGGCACCCACGAGCCGGTCGGAATAATGCCACTGAAAAATACCGGGCATGTTTTTGAATGATACCCGTTTTAAAAAAGCAGGTGCCGGCAACAGTCCTTTTTCCCCGCAAAGCGGCCTGAACTGGTTTCGGGCATTCAGGAAGGAGATCAGATACATCAATGCAATTGCTTTCTGAACAAATAAACGGCCTGCCCAGTAGTCATTTCCAGTAAAAATTTGAAGCCACTCCATATCTGTCATTGATCTTTTACAAACAAACTTTCACATAATTGTAATAAAATCAATTAAAACGCCAATTTAAAGCAAGTAAATTATCTACCATGAAGCCGGGTCAAGATTATAGAACGACTTGAGAGCAGAGTATAGATCCGGTATTTTTCTTTGGAATTCAGCACTTTGTTCAAAAAAAGCTTCAGTGGCAACTGAAAAAAATTCGGCGGGATTTGTCGCCCCATATTCATCCAAAATTGCAACGGTATTAGTTGGCCTGCTTCTGCGGAGTTTTCGATAATACGCAGCCAGAATTCGGGTCCATTCGTCTTCTCTTAATATTTCTCCATTTTCATCAATGCCTGCAGTCAGGCCGTATTGGTAATCCAGGTAGTGAGCGAATTCATGATAAATAAGATTATGGCCTTTTTGGGTTCCATAAACATCCTTTTTTATATCATTCCAGTTAAGAACAATGTTACCCGCGCTCCAGAATTCACCTTTTCTGTGTTCACTGCCAATGGTGACGATACCGCCTTCTCCCGTTTCATTCACAGGTGCAAGATAATCATCCGGGTAAAGAAGGATGGCCCTGAGGTCAGGATAATAGTCCGAGGCAGATCCGGTCAGAAGTATGCTTGCATAGGCTGAAATTACAACTTTCATTTTATTTGTCATTTCCAGTCCGCCGCATCCTTCAAACTGTTTTTCATGCATAAAAATAACAAGACGCTTTTTAAATGTATCCCTCAGTTCTTCAGGTATTTTCTGATAAACAGGCACATGTTGTTCAAGGATGATCTCCACATCTTCAGGAAATGGCTTTTTAGATATCCATTTTCTTTTCAGGTAATTAATAATCGGCATGTGAATATCATAAATATGAAGTTTATCGGTTTTAAATAGAAAAAAATTTTCGCTATTTTTCAAAAGCTATGAAAAAATCAGGCCTGAAAATAAAATATTCACTTCATTACAGTGATAATCTGGAGATATATAATCCTATTGGTTTTCAGGATGATGACCCATTACGTGTCAGGCCGGTCCATTTCTACTTTTTTGCTGATCACAAAAGACAACTGTTAAAACTTGCAGTTAAGCTCAGGTCCTACGACTTCAAAATTGATAAAATTATAAAATCCTATTCCGGCCAGTGGTTGTGTCTTGCACTTCGCGATCTTGCACCTTATCCCGATGTGATGAACCGTTTTGCCGTATTGATGATGGAGACCGCAGAAAAGTTCGGAGTGGATTATGATGGGTGGGAAACTATTATAGAAGCGTAGTTAAGTACTCCGTAAATCAAATACATCTTTTTGGAAAGCCTTGTGCTGATTATCGGATCAGAAAAGTCAAATCTTCGGCCATCAACTACCTGGGCATATATAACACCATTTTAAATGAAAAATTTAGATATTTATTAATATATTTAAAAATGTATCAATTCTGTAAAATCCAGAAAAAAAAGCAACAAAGATAATCTGAAATAGTTATTAAATCAAATGTTATATCTAAAAATTAAAATCTAAAAAATAATTAACTATGTATACTTCTAATTCAGAATTATCAGGATTTATGAAGTTTTCAGTCTGGCTGGTCAGTATTTTTTTGATTACCGGATTTGCGGGAACTGACCTGTTTGCACAACAGCAGGAAGAGATGATAAAAAAATTGAAAGAAATGGCACCCTACAGAGGGTATCTTGAAGCTCACCGGGACGCCCAGTCTCAAGAGTTACTTGGGGGACCTGTTGAAGTTCAAATTGAACAGAATTCAGGCGGGGTTTTTGTAATACTCCCTTCACCCCGTAAACTTGACCCTCATGTATTTGGAACTCCTGAAATGCCCCGTGCAATTGCGGGAACTCCGGGCATCAACGGTGTACCACTGATGGGCCGTGCCACAGAAGGAGGTAAGTTTACCCAAACAAAAAATCCGAATCCGTTTGGTGACAATAATATCGTAATGGCGGATGCCAGATTGCAAATTGATGCAACGGATGCCACAGCTACCGATGCTTCCGAAACAAATGACCGTGTTCAAATGCGTGCTACCTGGAAAGATGAAGCGGGAAACACATACGAAGTGCGGTGCTGTGAAATGATGGCAAAAGCCGGCATGGAATTTCCAACCTTCGGCGGAGTTGTTACCAACCATATACTACACGGTTCAAGCAGAATCGGTACGGCACTCATGCCTACCGAATACACATACTTTGCATTCTGGGGCATGGGTGAAGTTCTTAAAAACGGTGAAGTAACAGATAAGCCGCGGTTGATTCACGGAATGCTTACAGAGTACGTCAGAAAAGAAGGTTATGAACTGGCATTCGATGATGAAGTGACACCGGGCCGCAAGCATTTTCATCTCATGATACCGCCGATGATGCCGGATCAGGATGCTAAAACTTTTCATCACAAGGATCTGAAAACAGGTTTTGAACTTCCCAACGGAATGGAACTTCCATTCTGGCACGTGATGTTTGAAAACCTCGAAATAGAATCAAGCTAATTCATTGATTTTAGAAGGCTGTCTTGATTACAAAGGCAGCCTTTTTTATGTCAAATAAGGGATTACTGAAATAATTGACAACTAACATAAATACTTAAGTATAGAAGAGAGTCTATGAAATTTCTAAAAATAATCACTACAGGAATTTTAATCAGTTTATTGGCAGTTATTTTTTCGGCTTCTAACACTGCACCATTCTTTGTAAATTCTTTGAATCAAAATGATCCCGATGTAACCATCGGAATGACGAACGACCTTACGTTTACTCCGGATACTGTTCGTATCAAAAAAGGAGATACCGTGCTTTGGGAAAATTCATCCTTGTTGGTCCATTCAGTAACAGCCGATCACGATAAAAAAACGGAGGATGACAGTGTAGAGCTGCCAGAAGGAGCTGAACCGTTTGACTCCGGACTAATGGATCCTGACGAAACTTTCAAACACACTTTTAATACGAAAGGCACTTATACATATTTTTGTATTCCGCATGAAGCGGCTATGAAAGGTGTTATCATTGTTGAATAGTTTGATAATATAATCCAAGTTCCTCGTGTTTATTCTTGACCCAGTGCTTTCGCAGCAAAAACCGGCAGTATATTGTCAGGATTCCCCCCAGCCGGCTGGTCAAAGATTTACGAAATAGATTTTAATTAACAGTATAACCACCATGTTTTAATCCGCATTTGAAAATTAGCTTGACACTGTTCTACGGTTAAAAATTTGTATCCTCGCTTCCGGACCCAGATACAAAAAAAAGCAGGCTGAAAGCCTGAAACAACTCAGCCAAAGGCAGCGCCTTGGATAGGTGAGGTAACTACATGCAGATCAGGCTGTAAGCCTGAGAAAGACAGGTCCATAATGGAGTCTAAAAAAAAGTTCGTTCATATTTCTCTTAGATATGAATCAGCTATAAAAGAAAGCGTCTGTTGCAGGCCTACAGCCTGCTGTTTTTTCGCCTATTCTGTAAGAGGCTGTCCAAATAGATCTATTCGATTTAGTGCTTTGTCAAATATAATCTGTCGTAAGAAACCCGCAAAGTTTCTTTTCTGAAATGGCAGTATGTTAGATAAATAGAAGCAATTCCGAGATAAAACTTTGCGGGTTTACAGTTGACATGACATTAGAGCTTCCTTAATTATTTAGATTTTCTTCGTGAACCTTTGATCCGTCAGCTTACGGACTCGTGGCAATAAAATGCCGGTTTTTGCCACGAAGTTGATAAGACAATGGCGATATTGTGAAAATTTTTAGTATCGTTGTATTTTAGAATGGTAAAGCGTTTAATATGGTTATCTTAAGAGGAAATACCTGTATAAGGATTAATTTTTGATAAAATCACCTGATAAAACATGAGTGTACAAACTGAACTGTCGGCGGATACAAAAAAAAGTCAATCCACATCCCGCGATCATCATAAAAAAAGATTCAAAGAAGTAAGAGGTTTTACTGAAAAGCTGACCGAGCCGCTTGAGACCGAGGATTTTGTAGTACAGGTTGTTACTCATGCAAGCCCGGCAAAATGGCACCTGGCTCATACAAGCTGGTTTTTTGAAGCTTTTTTGTTGGACAAGGCAGTGGGGGGGTTTGAGTCTCTTCATCCTCAGTATAGCTATCTTTTTAACTCCTATTATTTGCAGACGGGAGAACCGCATTGCAGGGACAAAAGAGGTAATTTGTCACGTCCTACTGTTGAGGAAGTTTTCGAATATAGGAAATATGTGGATGCGGAGATGTTGAAATTTATTGATACTGCATCCGATACTGCTTTTAAAAAATGGTCAGGAGTAATTGAAATTGGATTAAATCATGAGCAGCAACATCAGGAACTGCTGATTACCGATCTGAAATATATGTTTGCGCAAAATCCGTTATTTCCTGTCTATAAGGAAAGAACGCGTCCGGAAGCGTCAACTCCGGGTGAGTTGAAATGGATTGGTTTCTCTGAAGGAGTCCGTGAAATTGGCCACAAAGGTGACGGTTTCGGCTATGATAATGAATTCCCCCGTCACAAAACCTATATTCAAAATTTTGAACTTGCAAACCGGCAGATAACAAACGGCGAATACCTTGAATTTATAAAGAGCGGCGGATATGAAGAATCAAAATGGTGGCTCGATGAAGGTTTTGCTGCGGTAGAAAACGAAGAATGGAAAGCTCCGCTATATTGGATAAAAAAGAATGGGGAATGGCATCATTTTACGCTGAATGGCCTTGAAAAGTTAGACCTGAATGAACCGCTAACGCATGTGAGTTATTATGAAGCTGATGCATATGCAAGATGGGCCGGTTGCAGGCTGCCAACCGAACAGGAGTGGGAGGTGGCATCGGAACAAGTTAAATTAGATGGAAATTTTGTTGAAAATGATTTTTTACATCCGGTTGGAGCTGATCCTGATAAAGACGGTTTACAACAGATGTTTGGTAATCAATGGGAATGGACATTGAGCTCCTATTCCCCATATCCCGGGTATAAACCGTTACCCGGTGCACTGGGTGAATATAACGGCAAATTCATGTGTAATCAGTACGTTTTGAGGGGAGGCTCGTGTGCCACATCAAAATCACATATCAGGAGAACATATCGTAATTTCTTTCACGCGCATGAACGCTGGCAGTTTATGGGAATCAGGCTGGCGAGGTGAGTTTCCGGAAGCTATGAAGAAAATACCGCAATTTTTAAATCACTTTGCACAGAGGGATGTTAAGCTTACTGTAACCTGTTCCAAATCCAATAAAACCTTTTAATGAATTCAAACGGAAAAAAAATTCTGCATAGTGAGCTGGTACAGGAAGTACTTGAAGGCCTCCAAAAGCCCCAAAAAAAAATACCCAGTAAATATTTTTATGATCAGAGAGGATCTGAATTATTTGAAAAGATTTGTAATCTCGAGGAATACTATCCTACGGATGCCGAGATGGCCATAATGGAACAGAATATCGATGAAATCGCACAGAAGCTGGGTGAAGATATCGAATTGATCGAGTTTGGAAGCGGAAGCAGCAGAAAAACCCGTCTCCTTCTTTCAAACCTTAAAAATATTGTTTCTTATGTTCCTGTAGATATTTCAAAGGGGTTTTTGTACGAGCAGGCAGAACTATTGAAGAAAGAGTATCCCGGCCTTGATATCTATCCTGTGGCTGCAGATTACACCAAAAGGTTTGAAATTCCGGCAGGAATTCCGTCTGCACGTAAAGTTGTTTACTTCCCCGGATCAACGATTGGAAATTTTACGCGTTCAAAGGCAAAAAAATTTATGAGAAAAATAGCGCACCTGGTAAAGCCCGGTGGCGGACTATTAGTTGGCGTTGACATGAAAAAAGATATAAAAACGCTTGAAGCAGCGTACAATGATGCAAAAGGTATAACCGCTCAGTTTAATAAGAATCTGCTTGTTCGTTTAAACAGGGAAGCTGATGCCGATTTTGATCAGGAAAAGTTTGAACACAAAGCATTTTATAATAAACATAAAGGCAGAATTGAAATGCACCTTGAAAGTTTAACTGAACATGAGGTTGAAGTAGCCGGTAAAAAAATTCTGTTCCAAAAAGGGGAGACGATTCATACAGAAAACTCTTATAAATACTCTGCTGATGAATTTAGGGATTTGGCTTCTGACTTTTTTAAACCTGAAGAGATGTGGAAAGATCAGGATCACCTTTTTAGTGTTCATTATATGACAGTAATTTAAAAATGGCCGAAAATATATTTATGGAAACGGCTTCAGGGTGATTTTAGGAAAATATCATACATTTTATCCTATTTGATTTTTAAATTTGTTAGAATAATCATGTTACTCTTACGTAACTTTATTACTAAAAGTAAAGAGCCAATTATATCATGTATCATAAATCTATGAGATCTGAATTTATTCTTATTGTTGTAACCCTTTTTTTTTCCTTGTTGTTTTTAAGCTCTTGCCTGGATGATGATGATCGTACGACAAGTGAATTTCCTTCAAACATAAATATTTCATTTAATATTCCCGATATAGGCCAATCGAAGTTTGATGGTCAAAATACTTTAACGGTTGAAAGAGCCAGGTTTGCGATCAGGAGTTTCGCATTGAAAAGGGATGAACAGTCAAATTTTAATCTTGGAGATGGAATTGCATTTATAGGGTTCAGTACTGCCGATACTGAAGATATTGACATAGGTTCTCGGCAAATTGGCGGGGCTGTTTTTACAGGTGTATTATTTGAAATTACCAGGCCGGAAAATTCCGATCAAATTCAGGATTTTGACTTTATTGTTCTAAATGAAAATGGAGAGCTGGAGCGGGCATTTACAATGATAATTGAAGGTACTTTTAACGGGGAACCATTTGAATACAAAACCGAAGGTGTTCTGGAAATTGAACTTGATTTTGAATCATTCGTAAATCTTCCAAATACAAACGGAGGTATGAATATCCGCCTGTTACCCAGAACTGAAAACTGGTTCCGCGATAATCAAAGCCGGTTGATCAACCCCTCAAATGTAACAGAAACAGAGGAAATGATGATTAACACCAACGTTCGGAATTCATGGGATCTGGAAGTTGAAATCAATGAAAATACAGAAGTTCTGTGAACCCAAGCAGTGGCTTAAAATAATCACGGCCAAAGAGTTCTTTGATTTCCATATGCCGGAATCCCATTGTTGTCTTTTAACATTCTTGCAGTATGCATCAGGTTCCAGCTCATAAATGTGGTATTGCGATTTGTAAAATCGTTTTTTAATCCGCCCGACCCTTCATCAAGGTATGACGGGCCGGGGCCTGCTTCACCGATCCAGCCTGCATCAGCCTGGGGCGGAATTGTAAAACCGATATGCTGTAACCCGTACAGAATACCCATCGAACAGTGTTTTATGCCATCTTCGTTGCCTGTAATAATACACCCGCCTGCACGGCCATAATAATCGTATTGCCCCTCGTTATTTAATTCACCGGAGTAA
Organism: uncultured Balneolaceae bacterium; assembly: GCA_964415185.1. GTDB lineage: Bacteria > Bacteroidota > Rhodothermia > Balneolales > Balneolaceae > CAYVBJ01. Next base: position 19,310 of record CAYPZI010000019.1, read on the forward strand.
CTGTATAACCGCTCAATGACCATTGTTGCTACGGATGATTTTTCTCCCAGCCAGATGGGAGAGCCAATTACAAGAATATCAGCATCCATTACCTTTTTCTGGATTCCGGGCCAGTCATCTTTGTCCCAACCGTGTTCGGTCATGTCGGGATAAACACCGAACGCGATGTCATAATCAACAGGACGAAGATAATCGGTTTCAACTCCACAGCCTTCCATGATCTGCCTGGAGAGATCAATCAGTCCTTCCGTGTGTGAAAGTTCCGGAGATTTTTTCAGGGTGCAATTCAGAAATAAAGCCTTCAGGCCTGAAAAGTCGTAGGGATTATCATCAATCCATTTTTGTTGCTGCTCATTCAGTTCGTGTTTCATGGTTCGGTTTGTTTGTTGGGTTAGTTAATTCATTCATGAAAAGATACAAATCATAAGGATGAGTGAGTAGTAAACTTTTAATATCATCTTCATTTTTTCAGATGCGATTACTTACTTTTTCGAAATTACTTGAGATATTCTCCGGCTACCCCTGGTCGGCAAGAGAAGTCAACGATTTTTCTTTACAAAATCCCAAACTCACAAACTTGCCAAATAATTCATCGGATGACTGGAGGCGAGATCGAACCAAAGGCTGCGAGCGGACAAGTCATCCGATGAGTGAGGCTGAGTTCCTGCCACCAAATTCAAAAATTTCAGTTTTAATCTCCGGTCAATTATATTCCGGTCAAATCAAAATCAATAGTTTATTTTATATGAACAGGCTATCAAAAATATTTCCCGTCTCTTTATTAACAGTATTTTTTCTCTTTATTTACTTGCATGGCGATTTATACGCCCAGGCTTTGATCCAGGAGGATAATTATCGTGAGCAGGCCTTGCAAATTCTCAAGGAGGTTCCCCTGATTGATGGACACAATGATGTGCCATGGCAATACAGGGGCAGGGCGGATTATAAATTTTCCGAAATCGATTTTATGAATACGAAAGAACTTGAGCGGCCTATGCATACCGATATTCCCCGTCTCAGGGAAGGCGGCGTGGGTGCTCAATTCTGGTCGGTGTTTGTTCCCTACAGCCTGCGGGGAAGCGCAGCCGTACAGGCAACATTGGAACAGATCGATTTTGTTCACAGGATGAACGAAAACTATCCTGATGTTTTTGAGCTTGCATTAACAGCCGGTGATATTGAGCGGATCCACCGGAACGGCAAGATCGCATCCCTGATAGGAATGGAAGGTGGCCATTCCATCCACAATTCCCTTGGAGTGCTCAGGCAGTTTTACAGCCTTGGGGCACGCTACATGACCATTACGCATTCGGGCACTCTCGACTGGGCCGATTCCGCCACGGACGATCCGCTGAATGATGGCCTTACGGCTTTTGGCGAAGAAGTGATCCGGGAAATGAACTGGCTGGGAATGCTGGTGGATTTATCGCACGTCTCTCCGCAAACCATGCGTGATGCTATTGCCGTTTCGCAAGCACCGGTAATCTATTCTCACTCATCTGCAAGGGCATTGAACGGCCACCCGAGAAATGTACCTGATGATGTTCTGGATCTCGTTGAAGAAAACGGAGGAGTTGTCATGGTGACATTTGTGCCGTCTTTTATTTCAGAAAGGCTGCGTCAGCATATAGCAGATTCCCAGGCGGAAAGGGCAAGGCTCGAATCACTCTATAATGGTCAGCCGGAAGTTGTGGAAGAAAAAATGGAAGAGTGGAATGAAGAAAACTCTGCTCCAGCCGCCACGCTGGATGAAGTTGCCGATCATATCGATCACATCAAAAACAGGATCGGAATTGAACATGTGGGAATCGGCGGGGATTATGACGGCATCAGAAGCCTGCCGGTTGGGCTGGAAGATGTATCCACCTATCCCGATTTGTTTGCTGAGCTGCTGCGGCGTGGCTATTCCGAACAGGAGGTGAAACAAATTGCAGGGCTGAATCTACTCAGGGTGATGCGTGAAGCCGAATCAGTAGCAGAGAAGCTCCACAATGAAAGGAAATCATCCGAAGCTGTTATCGGAGATTTTGATGACGATACAAGTGAGTGATATTGCTTTTGTGCATCTTTACTTTGTTTGAAGTGAAATACACGCCGTGCCCGCTGTGTGTTCGTGGTGCCTGCCGTGGTTAAAAGGATAAATGAATAGAGCTTGAAAAATACTTCAGAAATCGATGCGAATATAAGATATTGGGCACTAACTATATCTCATCTGAATAAACAGCTTCAGCGCGGTCTCTCAGGTTGTAGTCGCTGCTCATCACCTGTCCGTATGCCCCGCAGCTCCGGATAGCCACGAGGTCACCGCGTTCAACTTCCGGTATCATAATACCCCTTCTGAATGTGTCGGAAGTTTCGCAGATGGGGCCAACCACATCGTACTTTTTTTCAGGCCCGGTGCTTGTCAGTACATCCACATGATGCTTCGCCTGGTACAATGCCGGCCGGATTAATTCGGTCATGCCCGCGTCAAGTACGGCAAACCGGGTTGATTCAGCTTCTTTTGTAAAAAGCACTTTTGAAATCAGGCTTCCGCACTGCCCGATGATACTTCGGCCCAGCTCAAAATGAAGTTCACGGCCCTTTTTAACATTCAGGTTTTTATCAAACAGGGAAAAATATTTTTCAAAATCGGGGATGGCATTTTCATCCGGCTTACTGTAATCGATTCCGAGGCCGCCTCCGACATTGATATGATTCATTTCAAATCCCTTCTCATCAAAAAGATCCTGGAGCTGATTCACCCTGGAACACAACTGTTCGAAGGTGTTGAGATCAAGAATTTGTGAACCGATGTGAAAATGCAATCCGCAAACCTCGATCTGTTCCAGCGAAGGTAAAATCCTGAAAAGATGTGGGAGATCTTTTTCGGGAATACCGAATTTATTTTCATTCAGCCCGGTGGTGATATACTTATGGGTACGCGCTTCCACATTCGGATTCAGCCGAAGAGCTACACGCGCTTTTTTTCCTTCTTCTGCGGCAAGGGTGTTTAAAACTTCAATCTCTTGTACGGATTCACAATTGAACGAAAAGATTTCGTGCTTCAGGCCTGTGCGTATCTCCTCATCGGTTTTGCCAACACCGGCAAATGCAATTTCTTCGGGCGAAAAACCGGATTCAACAGCTCTTTCAATTTCGCGCCCGCTCACGCAGTCAGCCCCGAAACCGGCGTGTTTTAAGATTCCGAGTATTCGGGAATTGTTGTTTGCCTTAAGCGCAAAGTGAATTTTGTACCCTCTTGACATCCCATGGTTTCGAACAGCTTCGATGGTTTTGCGCAGAAGTTCAAGGTCGTAAAAAAAGAACGGAGTAGAGATGCTTTTGAAAGCTTCGATTTGTGATTGAGTAAACATCAAGCAACACTGAAAATTAATTACCTGTTGTTTACAAAATGCCTTTCAGCGTTTCGCCGATTTCGGCCGGACTCTCAACAACCGTAACGCCCGCATCACTCAATGCATCCTTCTTATCCTGTGCAGATCCTTTACCGCCCGAAATAATGGCCCCGGCATGTCCCATCCTGCGGCCGGGAGGAGCCGTACTTCCTGCTATGAAGGCAACAACAGGCTTGTCCACGTTGTCACGGATATAAGCTGCTGCTTCTTCTTCGGCTGTTCCGCCAATTTCACCGATCAATACAATCGACTCCGTATCGGGATCATCCTGGAAAAGTTTGACGGCATCCGTATGAGTGGTTCCAATCACGGGGTCGCCACCGATACCGATGGCTGTGCTCTGGCCAAGGCCTGCTTTGGTGAGCTGGTCAACCGCCTCATAGGTAAGGGTTCCGGATCGTGATATTAATCCCACGCTGCCGGGTTCAAATATCATTCCGGGCATGATACCTACCTTGGCTTCACCGGGCGTGATCACACCGGGGCAATTCGGCCCGATCAGGATAGCTCCGTGGCTCTCAACAATTTCTTTTGCAATAATCATATCGCGTGTCGGAATTCCTTCGGTTATGCAGATGATAACCTTAATTCCGGCAAATGCAGCTTCTGTGATTGCATCTCCTGCAAAAGCAGGCGGCACAAAGATTACAGAGGTATTTGCGCCTTCATTTACAACAGAATCGGCAACCGTATTAAAAACAGGCAAACCAAGATGTTTTTGTCCGCCTTTGCCGGGTGTAACGCCCCCGATTACCCCGGTTCCGTATTCAATCATTTGCTCAGCGTGAAAAGACCCTTCACTTCCGGTGATACCCTGAACAACCAGCCGTGTATCATTACCAACTAAAACACTCATGTAACAGGTTTATTTAATTTTTTTCAGATTATTTTGTCGTTGAGAATATACCATGATGAGCCTCATTTGCCAAACGATTTGGATCAGCAAATTTAAAAAACAGAGATTTATAAAATCCGGGATTATCGGACTACATGCATTCTTGTATTGTGCTAACGATTAAATGCCAACCAAGTCATCGGACCGTTTCCGGCCTTTGGCAGATGAATCAACCCTTGAATCTTAGCAAGCATACAAATATGTTTGTTTTTAGAAAAAACTCATCCTGTGACTTTTTTCTAAAAACCGTACTTTTAATCTTGACAAGACACTAAAATATTTTATAAATATGTGATAATATTAAAATTGACTATTTTTCAGCTATTTCGTTTCATACAGAGTTAAATTTAAAGGTGCATTTTATGAGAAAAGTTATAAGCGGAATCCAGCAAATCGGAGTCGGTACGCCTGATGAAGAAAAAGCATTCAGTTGGTACAGAAAAAATTTTGGGATGGATATTTGTGTATTCCAGGATCAGGCTGACGCTTCACTTATGACCGCGTATACTGGGAACAAATTACACAGCCGATCAGCAACACTGGCAATGAATATGCAGGGAGGTGGTGGTCTGGAAATCTGGCAATTCACCAGCAGAAAAACCAAATTCCCTGATTTTAAGATTCAAATAGGTGATCTCGGTATTAATGCCGTCCGAATGAAAAGCAAAAACGTGAAGGCAACCTACGATAAATATAAAAAAGAAAATATTTCAATTTGTAACGGAATTTCATCCGGGCCGGACGGCTTGCCCCATTTTTTTATAAACGATCTCCATGGCCTTATTTTCGAGGTGGTTAAAGGTGAAGAATGGTTTTCATTTGAAAAATATCATTCGGGAGGTATTGCAGGTTGCATGATCGGAGTTTCCGATATTGAGGAGTCACTAGTCTTGTACAGGGATATACTTGAGTACGATACTATTGTTTACGATGAGACAGGTGTTTTTGAAGACTTGTCTGGCTTGCCGGGTGGATCACAGAAGCTGCGGCGTGTGTTGCTCTCACACAGCCATCCCCGCAAAGGATCATTCAGCCAATTACTTGGAGAAAGTAAAATTGAATTGGTTCAAACACTTGAGAGAAAGCCAAATAAAATATTCCGTGATCGTTATTGGGGAGATTTGGGATTTATCCATCTCTGTTTTGATGTTAAAGGTATGGACCAGCTAAAAAAAGAATGCAGTGATCAAGGATACAAATTTACCGTTGACAGCCTCGATTCATTTGATATGGGAAATGCAGCCGGCAGATTTGGGTATATTGAAAGTTTTGATGGAACACTAATCGAATTTGTTGAAACCCATAAACTTCCAATCTGGGAAAAAATCGGCCTCTATCTGAATGTCAGGAAAAAAGATCCCGAAAAACCGATCCCAAAATGGATGCTTCAGTTTCTCAGATTAAGCAGGGTTAAAAATTGAGTTTCATCCTGCATTTTTTTTCAAGCTATTTCAATTCCCAGCAAGGAAATAATCTCATTTCTTAATTGAAGTATCTTATTAAATAATATCTTTTTGGATTTTTGAAGATGCCGTATCCTCAGGCGCTGTATGTTGTTTTTTATTTTATCAAAAAGATTGAGTGATAAACTTCCTGTAAAAGGAAGGCTGAAAAAATAGAAGACGGTCCATCCGGCGTTGCCGGTTATGAACCACACAGCCGAACTTTGAATAAAGTAAAAAAGTGGAAAAAGAATCAGGCCTGTAAGCAGCCTTCCGGAGCTTTTAAACTGTTTTTCCTTTATCAACGCGGCTATTCTGTTCATTACATACCAGGGAATTGCATTATTTAAAAAACCATAGAGCATGAGGGGAGATAACAGGAACAAATAGATTATTTCGAAAATTAAAGGAACAGCTCTAAACGGCTCCCTGCCGGACGGGCAAATAGTAAGTCCGGCTTGTTTAAGTAATTTATTAAGGTACCCGGTTTTTTCCTTGATTTTATGAATATCTTCAGGCTCTTTTTTATTGATTCGATTCAGCCTTCGGGCAATATGTTGATTTTGCCTTAGCTCATCCAGCGTATATTCACTATTTCTATTTGAATCCCCAAACAGTTTAAACAAACTTTCAGCCAGTTCAATTGTATTTACAGAGTCAATATTTATTGATATGCTTTTTACCTTTGATTCAACATCCTTCGTGAGCAGCCGCAGGGCAAGAGGACTGTTTTCTTTATAGATTTCCCGGTAATCGGAAACCTGAACAGGTTCCCCATATCGGATATGGATACCGTTCCGCGTTTTTGTGATTTTCCTGTAGTTAATACCGACTGGAACTATTTGAAGGCCAATATTAAACGAGTTCGCAATGTCAGCTCCGAAAGCAATTCTTGCAAGTCCCTTTTTAAATGAACGAACCTGTTTTCGGGGAATGCAGTTGCCTTCAGGATGAATCAGAAGGTTACGGTTTTTGGAAAGAATGTCGTAACAGGACTTAAAAACCCATTCATTTGCAGCCTTCAAATCAACTTTATCGCGCGGACGATAAACAGGCAACATATGAAATACGGTTAGAATCCAGTCTGTTATTTTGTTATTCCCAAATGCATCAGCCCGAATCAAAGGGTAAATGAAATTGTTGTTTCTGTAGGGTGAAGGTAATATTAAACATAAAGCATCCGAAAAAGCATTTTGATGCGTAGGTGCAAAGATTGTTGGTTTGTCCCAGTTAACAGGTACTTCTTCGGAAACAGTTACCGTTTTATGATATATCTTAAACCAAAACCAGGTTACAGGGCGCACCCACCAATGTGTAAATGTCCAATTTCTGATTTTGGGGTTCATCTTCTTTTTATGTTTTAGTGAAAAATTGAGCAAAACATAAAGGATAAGAAAAATTGCAGACTTCAAGACATTTTATTGACATTTTTTCTGTCTGTTTATCGATGCTGAAATTGTTATTATTTATGTGACATTATGATCATACCTGACGAAAAAAAAGAGGAAATTAGAGAAGCCGCAGATATTGCTGAGGTAGTCGGTGATTATGTCCGGCTGAAACGCTCAGGCAGCGGATTTGTGGGGCTATGCCCTTTTCATGACGAGAAAACACCGTCGTTTCATGTTACGCCAAGCCTTGGAATCTATAAGTGTTTCGGGTGCGGCGAAAGCGGCGATGTATTCAGCTTTGTAATGGAAATGGAAGGCATCGGGTTCCAGGAAGCGCTGCAAACCCTTGCCGACCGCTATGGTGTGTCGCTGCCGGTTATGGAGGATGAACAGCATGAATCGGAAACCCACAAACTCAAGGAAGGAATTTATCATGCCTTGAAATTTGCCGGACTCTATTTTCACCGTCAGCTTCTTGAACTTGACGAAGCTGATAAAGCACGCCAATATCTTGAAAAGCGGGGTTATGCCGGTGATACAATTAAAAAATTCGGGCTCGGATACGCTCCGGCTGCCGGCGATGCACTTCTGAGGGCTGCAATGGCAGAAGGTATTTCCGAAGAGTATCTCCTGGAAGCAGACCTGGTAAAGAAGAGCAACAGAAATGACGGTTACTATGATACTTTCCGCGGAAGACTCATGTTTCCCATTTTCAATCCGTCCGGTAAACTTATTGCATTTGCAGGCAGGGTGCTTGGAAATGAAAAAAGTGCCAAATATGTAAATTCGTCACAAACGCCTGTTTACAATAAAAGTGATGTTGTTTACGGTGTGAACTTTTCCAAAAATGAGATCCGTAAAAAGGAAGAAGCTATTCTTGTTGAAGGGTATACCGATGTGATTACTCTTCACAAATTCGGCATACAAAATGTAGTTGCGTCCAGCGGGACATCTTTGACGCCGGGCCAGATCAGAATTCTTAAAAGATATGGCAACAGGATGACCATGATTTATGACTCGGATGAAGCCGGCAGAACAGCCATGAAGAGGGGAATGAATATTGCACTGAAAGAAGGCATGGAAGTTTACCTGCTTGAACTGCCCCAAGACGAAGATCCTGATTCGTATGTAAAGCAGTTTGGAAAAGAGTCGTTTGATAAGTTCAAACAAAAAGAGGCGGAAGATTTTGTATCGTTTTCAGTTCACCGGGCAGAGGAGAGTGGAATGATGGATAAACCGGGTGACAGTACCAGGGTAATTCACGCGGTTCTGAAAAGTATTGCACATATCCCTGATGAACTCGACCGCCAGGTTTATGTACAACATCTGCATCAGCTCACTCAGAAATACAGAAACAATAGCGACCGCGAACTGTTTGTACAACTTGAAAAAATATTGAGGGATGATAATCCCCATAAAACCGTGAGAGTGAGGGATTTTACGGTATCCGGAGACAGGGGCAGGCAAAGCAGCAACATGCCGCCCGACGAAGGCAGGCAAAACCGCGATGGCAAATTACAGGTATCTTCCAAAAAACCTCATTACGAGATGGAGCTGATACGCCTTATGCTTCAATACGGCAGGCCTATGCAGAAGTACATTGGCCAGAACTGCAATGAAAAATTGTTTGAACACGAGCAATTGCAGGAGTTCTACGGTGATATCATGCAGAGGTACCTGGATGAAAAAGATACAACACCCGACCATTATGCCCATCGTGAAGATCCCTATCCAAAGCTGTTGGGCGACATCGTTCTTGAACGCCATACAGCAGTGGAACGTGACAGTGAGCGCAGGATCATAGAAATGAAAAAAGATAAAGATCCCGTGAAAACAGCTAAATCTGCCATGAAAACCCTAAAGCTGCACCATTTGGAAAGGCTTCGGGTACAGTTCTCGGACAATCTTAAAAATGAGTCGGGAAGCGGAAAGGAAAAATTGACACAACTGTTAACAAAGACTCAAAGGCAGATAACACATTTAAAGAGAACAAGCCCCGATTTACTTTTTCCTGATCCTGATGATGGATTTAAATCCTCAAATCCGTTTGAAAACAGGGTATTTGAATACAAAATGAAGACAAAAGACAGATGAATCGTGATTTGGAAACAGCTATTCAGGCAGCCCGAAAAGGCGTTGAAATTGTCAAGAATTACATAGATACAGACTTTGAGATTCATGAAAAAGGCAGAAATGACATTGTAACCGAGGCGGACATTGCCGTGGAAAAAGCTATTCTCTCATTTCTGAAAAGTGAATTTCCGGATGACCAGCTCTTGGCAGAAGAAACCAGGAATAAGCAAGTGCTTGAAAAAAAGCGTGTCTGGATTGTGGATCCCATCGATGGAACAACCAATTTTGCTTATCGATTCCCGATTTTTTGTGTATCAGTCGGATTATGGGAAAATGGAAAGCCGAAAGCGGCGGCAATCATCGAAGTAAACCGGGGCGAGGAATTTACGGCTTCTGCCGGTGATGGCGCGTATCTCAACGGGTCACCGATTTCAGTATCAGGCAGATCGAACCATTCCAAAGCACTTCTAGGAACCGGGTTTCCATACAGTGATATGAGCCTTGTGGATGATTATATCCGCTTGTTTTATGAACTGACGAAACAGGTGAAGGGAATACGGAGGCCGGGCGCCGCAACCTACGATTTATGCTGTGTGGCCGACGGGCGATTTGACGGGTTTTATGAGTATGCCCTGAAAGCATGGGATGTGGCAGCCGCGGCACTGGTGGTGCGCGAAGCCGGCGGCGTGGTGACCGACTGGGACGGCGGCGAAGACTGGCTTTTTGGCCAAAAGATTATCGCAGGCAATCCCCACATTCATCAATATCTGCTTGATATGATAAAAGAACATATCGGGTAACATTCATCGGATGACTCGTTAAGCCTGGATTTTACCAAATTATTGCTCGCAGTCATCCGATGAATTGCTTTTTTCGAGTGATATCATATTTAAGATTGGAAACATTCATCGGATGACTTGTTAAGCCTGAATTTTACCAAATTATTGCTCGCAGTCATCCGATGAATGGCCTTGGCTTTTACCTGATCGGGTTGGTTTCAAAAAAGACGTTCAGGCTGCTGAGGGGAACCGGTTTTTGATAATATTTAAAAGCCTCGCCGTATTTGAACCCGCAAAGATGTCCCAAATGCATGGCACGCGCTCTCAGGGATTCGAAAAAGTTGATGCTTGAGATGTAGGTTTCGGGTTCATCGCCCGGATCCTCCACATGAAACTGGCTGGCAAATGCCATGATGGCTTTTTCTTTGGTATCTATGGTATCGGTGATATCATATACAAAATCGGGATCGAATGGCTGATCCTGCATATAGTGTAAAATATGGGATGGTCTGTGAGGCTCCTGAATATTACCGTTTTCATCCATTGTTTCGATTTTAATTAAGCCACTGTAAAAAATGGCATCAATCAATAATCTCGATGCATCGCCATGATCAGGATGGCGGTCGTGTGGAGCGCTGATGAAACAGATATGCGGTTTATACCGGCGGATTTTCCGGATTATTTTGACCTGATTCTCTCTTGTATTTTTAATTTCACTGTCATTCATATTCAGGTTGTCCCTGGCAGTGAGCCCAAGAATTGCGGCGGCATTGGCTGCTTCTTTAAGACGTAGTTCCGGGTTGCCACGGGTGCCCATCTGTCCTTGTGTAAGGTCAACCACGGCTGCGCTTTTGCCTTTTTTTATAAGTGATGCGAGTGTGCCGGCACAGCAAAGTTCAGTATCGTCGGGATGGGCGCCGAAGGCGAGAATGTCAACAGTCATAAAAATATTGATTATTTAATTTTATATGCAACGTATTGGCTTTTTTTACGTAAGTAGTGAAATAATATTTAAACCGGTTTGAAATGATAAAAAGATTGAGTGGTAAATGCACCGAATAATTGTCAGTTTTATTGAAGGATCCAAAATAGCCATGCAGGCAATCTGGACAAACAAGACAAGGGCCATTCTTACAACCACTTGTATCGTCATTGGAATTGTAAGTGTTACTGCCATGAATACCATTACTGACGGCGTAGACCGCAGTTTTGATGACAGCATGGATATGCTCGGAAATAATGTCTTGTTTGTGGAAAAATGGCCATGGGGAATTGGTGGGGGGGAGTACAAATGGTGGGAATACAGAAACAGGCGTGAAATGAAACTGGATTACACCGAACAGCTTCAGGAACTAAGCAAACTCGCAACCGAGGTATCGGCCCAGGTAACAAGGTCGGTTACAGTTCGGTATCAGGACAAATATGCCGATAACGTAGATGTAAACGGAGCCACGGCAAACTATTTTAAAACAGCAGGACTTGATATCGAATCCGGCCGGTTTTTTTCGGAATCTGATGTGCAGCGAGCCGGAAAAGTAGCTGTTTTGGGTGCATCGGTCGCAGAAAATCTGTTTCAGAATAACGACCCGCTTGGGAAAAATATCAGGATTAGAGGGCAGCGTTTTTTTGTGATTGGCGTTATGAAAAAACAAGGGAATTTTCTTGGGATGGCTGACACCGACAACCGCATTCTGATTCCTATTTCAGCTTTTAAAGGTTTATACAGTCTGAGGTGGGGATTACAGATCTCCGTTCAATATCCCGATGAAAAAGCCATGGAAGAGGGCGAGTATGAACTTGAAGGGCTGATGCGCAGGATCAGGCAACTCGACCCGCTTGAGGAAAATGATTTTGCCATCAACAAGGCAGCCCTTTTTGAGCAGCAGTTTGATTCAATGAAAACTGCAATTTACGGTATCGGAATTTTTCTGACAGGCCTGGCCCTTTTTGTGGGCGGCATCGGGGTGATGAATATCATGTATGTATCGGTAAAAGAGAGAACCCGAGAAATCGGCATCCGTAAAGCGGTGGGTGCGAAATCATGGGAGATTCTGCTGCAATTCCTGATGGAGGCGATAGTGATCTGCCTGATCGGAGGCGTGTTCGGCGTATTGATGTCGGTTGGAATCACACACATAATTAACCAGTTTTTTGTTGCCTATATGGATTGGACTACCGTATTGAATGCGATCCTGATCTGTGCATTTATTGGAATATTGTTTGGATTTCTGCCTTCAAACAAGGCATCGAAAGCAGATCCTATCGACTCACTCAGGTATGAATAAAATCACTTAAATTTTTCACTATCAGTTCAATTTAAATAATGAATATCATAGAAGTATTTCGTCAGGCAATCGATTCCATCCGGGCTAACCTGCTTCGATCTTCACTCACATTACTTGCAATTGCCGTCGGCGTGTTTGCAGTAATTAGTGCGAATACTGCCGTATTGGTGTTAGACACATATTTTAAAGACACCCTGAGCCTGATGGGCGGTGATGTAATTACAATTCAGAAATTCCCCGCCATCAATATGGGCGATGACTGGCAAACATACCGGAACAGACAGGATATAACTTTCCGGCAAATGGAAGAACTGGATGAAAGGTCAAAACTGGCCCGGCAGGTGGGTCCCAATACAAGATTCAGAACAACTTCGGTATCATTTGAGGATAATGAAACAGAGCCTAATGTGGCAATAGAAGGCGGAAATGAGTTTTATCTTCCGAATAACGCCTACTATATCAAAGAAGGCAGGAATTTTCTTGCAGAAGATATCAATTTTGTCCGGCAGGTTGCGATCATAGGCCCGGATATTTCAGAAGTGATTTTTAAAAATGTAAATCCCGTAGGGAAATCGATTCGTATTGACGGAAGGCCTTACATTGTGATTGGTGTAACGGAGGAGAGGGGGAGTGTATTCGGGCAGACACTTGACAGGTTTGTGGTGATCCCATACACTACTTTATCAGCCGTTTATGGACGTGAGAGAAATATCTCTGTTCAGGTCAAGGCTGCTTCTATTGAACTGGTACAGCAAACAATCGATGAGATGACCGGCTGGCTCAGAACAATCCGTAAGGTACTGCCGGGAAAAGCAAATGATTTTGAAATTGTAACCAATGAATCGCTCGGTGACGTATTCGAACAGTTTACCGGTTTTCTGTATATGGTCGGCTTTATTGTCGGAGGTATTGCCTTGTTGGGAGCAGGGATCGGCGTAATGAATATCATGCTGGTTTCGGTAACCGAACGAACCAGGGAAATTGGTATAAGAAAGGCGGTAGGCGCAACAAAAAAAGCGATTGTCTCACAATTCCTGATGGAGACCATAGCCATTTGCCAAATCGGGGGAGTCATTGGAATACTGATGGGAATCGTATTAGGCAACGGGGCTGCCCTCTGGCTGGAATCAAGTATCGTTATCCCATGGTCGGCTGCGGTTGGCGGAGTTCTCGGAATGACGATAATCGGAATACTTTTTGGAGTTTATCCTGCATTTAAAGCTGCCCGGCTGGATCCGATTGAAAGTTTGAGATATGAGTAGATTTGAATTCTTTTGCCAGA
>CAYPZI010000020.1:0-32484 GCA_964415185.1 uncultured Balneolaceae bacterium
TTGTAACTGTTCAGCGTGTTTTGAAAATGCAGTGGATCGATGTAGTGTTCCGCAACAACATGCTTTTGCAGGTCAGGCAGGTAATTCTCTCCCAGAAACTGCATAATGGCATCGCGGTATTTGGGTGCGGTTTCCGTCCAGTCGGTGCCGCTGTCGAGGTGTGGAACGGGGGAAAGCACGTAAAAAGATTCGCAGCCTTCCGGTGCAAGAGTCGGGTCGGTAATGGTTGGCATATGCAGGTAGAGGGAAAAATCATCAGCAAGGTGCTTTTTTTTGAAGATGTCTGACAACAGTTCTTTATACCGTTTGCCGAGAATGATGTTGTGGTGAGACAGTCCTTGATCGCGGTACTTCCTGTCCGTGCCGAAATAGATCACAAAGAGCGACATGCTGTATTTCGTGCGTTCTATCTTGCGGTCGGTATATTTTTTCCGGTGCTCCGGGTTGACCAGGTTCTTGTAGGTAAACGCCACATCCGCATTCGAGACGACCACATCGGCCCGGTGGGTTTCTCCGCTCTTAAGCCTGATTCCTCCTGCTTTCCCATCTTCCACCAATATCTCATCAATTTCCGAATCCAGGTGGACCTTGCCGCCTTGCTCTTCAATCAGCTTAACCATGGCATTGACGATCGCCCCGGTTCCGCCCATGGCAAAATGCACACCCCATTCTCGCTCAAGATAATGAATCATGGCGTAGATCGAAGTGGTATCAAACGGGTTGCCTCCCACCAAAAGGGGATGAAAGGAGAAACAGCGCCGCAGGAACTCATCTTCGATAAACTGTGCCACGTATTTATAGACGGTTTTGTAGGATTGCAGCCGGATCAGGTCCGGTGCTACCTTGAGCATATCGGTAAACTTCAGGAAAGGTTTATCGGCAAGTTCCACAAACCCTTTTTGGAAAATTGCTTTGGTTGTGGCCAGAAACTTTTCATAGCCTTCCTTGTCGGACGGATTTCGCTTTTCTATTTCATTGAGGGTGAATTCATGATCATCATTGTAGTCGAAGGGTTTGCCGTTCCAGTCAAATATCCGGTAGAAAGGATTGCAGGGCACAAATTCGATATAATCTTCGCGTTTTTTGCCTGCCGCGGCAAAGATGTCATCAAACATAAACGGTGCAGTGATGACTGTCGGCCCTCCGTCAAAAATAAAGCCGTCTTTCTCGTAGACGTATGCGCGTCCCCCGGGTTTGTCTCTTTTCTCAAAAATGGTGACTTCATGCCCCTGTGAAAGGAGCTTAGATGCTGCAGCCAATCCCCCGAAGCCGCTGCCGATAACGATGATTTTTTTCTTCATGTGTGATTTTAATTGATTTTCAATTGTAAACCGTAAATGACTGGAAATCAATCCCGGGGGTTAAGATTTTTAAGCTATTGTAAGCAGTGAGAAAGAAGCAGGGAGTATGGAGCAGGTAGTATTTAGAATGGGAATGAAGCTGGGTGGCTAGTAAAATTTCGAGCCGGGTTGTTTCACGCGGAGGCCGCAATGGATACGCAGAGGACGCGGTTTTTATGCATGAAATTATCCTTTACTGCTTATGCAGATATACTGGCAAACGGAATATAAATGAAAACTTAAAGCCTGTTTCGTAAAGCCAACTGCCGACTGCCAACTGCCAACTCAATTCTCAACCTGTTTCACAAAGCCATTCACTCCGCGCTGCTGCAATTCACGATTGGCGGACCTTGCTGCTTCCTCAGACTGATAAACCCCATAGAAAACCCTGAAGTAGGTTCGGCCGTTTATCCGGGCCTGTTCAACGCGAGAGCCGTTGATGCCGGAGGCATGGCGTTCAGCTTCGGGCCGGTTTTCAAAGGAGGCGATTTGCACGGTAAAGGTAGGTTTGCTTGTAGTTGAAGAGGTTGAAATCTTACGGTCTCCGTCTTCAAGCAGGATCACTCTCACCTCTGCTGTGCCCGATCCGATCATGTCGATCTCTTCGGCTGCCCGGCGCGAAAGGTCGATGATGCGGTTGCCCACAAACGGGCCCCGGTCGTTAATGCGCACATCTACCTTCCGCCCGTTATCAACATTCTCAACACGGACTACCGTATTGAATGGCAAGGTTTTATGGGCAGCTGTCAGCCCGTTCATATTGTACCGTTCGCCGTTGGCTGTTGTGCGCCCATGAAATTTTGGGCCGTACCAGCTTGCGATGCCTGTTTCAAGCACAGCCCCGCTTTTTACATCCTCAAGAGAGGCGACCCTGGAGCCCCGTTTGGTAACGCCGCAGCTAATGATGAAAAAAATCATCACAATGAAAAGAATGATATTTCGGGTTGCAAGGGTTTTCAAATCGAGAAGATAAAGGGGGAATGCAGATGTATTTGAAAATATAGCGGTTGACGGGGAAATAATCTAATGGATTTTTTTGATTGTTGAACTGTAGAATTGTAGAGTCGGAGAATTGAAGAATTGAAGAATTGAAGAATTGATTTTGATGATTTTGTACCGGATGTTTCACGCGAAGGCCGCGAAGGATACGCAAAGGGCGCAAATTTTTTTGCCTTGCTGTTCATTCCTGCAGTTCTTTTCTGATGAATTCAAGTGCTCTGCCCATCTGGTTTTCTACTGTTTTTCTGGTAATGTTCATAACCTCGCCGATTTCCCTGTAGCTTAAGCCGTGTTTTCTGTGAAGTATAAATACGTATCGGCGCTTTTCAGGTAACCGGGCTGCTATTTTCCAAATTTGCTGATAAAGTTTGCTCACCTCTTCAAAATTTGTTTCATCAAAATTAGAGACCATGACTGATGATTGATTTTGGCTTTGAGTCAGTCTTTTCTTCAGCTCCGACTGATTTCGAAGTGCCGTTGCATGATTTATGGCATTGTTACGAACAGCCCGATACAGGTATGCACGAAAAGATTTGTTGATGTTCAGTTCTTTTCGGTTATCCCAGATTTTAATAAACACCTCCTGAACAATATCCCTTGAAAGGTCATGTGACTGAATATATCTGTAGGCAAACTGACACAGTTTTACATAGTAGAGTTCAAATAGTTGTTTGAAAGCATTCGAATCGTCTTTTTTAATTTTTTCTGCTAATTTTGTATCTGTGCGTGACATTACAGGGCGAATAATCCGGTTACATCTTACTATTAAGACATATTGAAAGGCTATACCTGAACCTCTGCCAATAACTTATTAAAATAATAAAAGAAGTGAGGATTTATAGTCCGTTTTTAGAATTCTCCAATATACGCAAGTCATCGGATGGCTTGTTGATTTCTAAATACATAATGTGTTGTCCTGATTTTGGTTGACTCACTTATTTTAAAATCAATCTTTTACAATTACCCTTGCGAATTTTAGGAATTCTTTAAAACAGGTATTTGGCGGATATGGATTATTGGCTTAATTTAGCCTGGTCATTCTGAATTGAACAACTGTTGAACCCCATGAAATTCTGGAACAGTCCCTGGATACTGGCAATATCAGCTGGTTTGCTGCTTGGCGTCTCATTTGCTCCTTTCGACCTCGCTCTCGCCCAGATTCCGGCATTTATCTTTCTATTGAGAGCAACCGACATGAGCACATCAGCCAGGGAGTTAACTGCCTGGCTTTACCCGGCTTTTATTATCTGGAATGCCATCACTACCTATTGGCTCATATTTGCAACCGTGGCCGGCGGTATTGCAGCAATTCTTGCTAATAGTTTGATAATGGTTGTTCCTTTTTTATTTATTCGCAGGCTGCTTAAAGGCAGGTATCATTATCTGATAGTATCGCTGTCGTCCGCTGCACTTTGGACGGCTTATGAATTTTTGCACCATAACTGGGATCTTGCATGGACCTGGCTGGCTCTCGGTAATGGATGGGCAAATTATCCATCCCTAATTCAATATATTTCGGTTACCGGTTACCTGGGTATCAGTTTCTGGATAGTCTTATCGTCGTCACTTTTTTACTTTACCCTGACAGAGAGGTCAAAACCGGTATTTTATAAAGCACTGACTGTTTTACTGATTTTTCCCTTGTTTTCAGTAATTAGTATGTACTACTATCAGCAGGATTCGTCAGGAGAAACTGTAGAAGTTGCTGTCGTCCAGCCAAATATGGATTCTTATATCGAGCTTGGCGGTTATGCCTCATTTTCCGATCTGCTCAACGCCCATATAGCCATTAGCGATTCGGCACGTACACCGGATACGGACCTGATTGTGTGGCCGGAAAATGCAACCGACACGGCTTTGGGCCTCGAGTCGTCAACTGCAAATATACTTAAGGACACTCTTCGGAAATGGAACTCGGCATTAATAACGGGTAGCAGCTATATTCGCTATTACGACAGCGGACAGGTTCCTGAGCTTACCAGCGGTACATATAACAGTATCCCGTATAATGTTTTTAATGCAGCTTTTTATTTAAATCCGTCACAGAAAAACCAGGTGTACGAAAAGGGAAAACTTGTGCCCATGGTTGAGCGGTTTCCGTTTGTTAATTTTTTGAGTTCTCTGGATAAGAAAAACTGGATAAACTGGCAGGAAATTATGGGATACGGTAAGGGAAACGAAGCAACTCTATTTGAAGTGGATGGCTATCAGACAACCGCCCTGATTTGTTACGATTCCGTATTTCCGGGATGGGTACGGCAGTTTGTTGTAAACGGTGCAGATTTTTTAACCATCGTAACCAACGATGGCTGGTGGGGCAATACAAGCGGCCACATCCAGCATTTTGCTTATGCCCGCCTGAGAGCCGTTGAATTCAGGAGGTGGATTGTTCGAAGCGCTAATAACGGCATTTCCGGGATCATATCACCTGATGGTGATGTAAAAGTTGAAACCGAATATTGGAAACGGACCGGCTTTACATACCGGGTGCCAATTGCATCTCAAATGACATTTTACGCTGTTTACGGCGATTGGTTCAACTGGATGATTACAGCCTTCGCTGCATTTGGTGTGGTTCTCTCTTTATTTAAAACCGGTAAGTAAGTTGAAACTGTTCACCGGGCATAACACCTGCTTTGGCCTGAAGATTATATTGATTTAGCCGGACCGTAAAAAAAGCATCAAAAGCTGAAACCACATGGTTTGCAATCAGAAGGGCGAGAAAGTTATCAGCCCTGCGGAAGTTGTCGTTAAACTGCTGAGCCCTGTCCCTGCCTTCGAAAAAGAGGGGAGGCATCGCTGAAGCTGTCGCTATATTTTGAGTAACAGGGATGTTGAAATCACGCCAGCCGGGGCCGAACTGGTAAAATTTGCTGACCAGCTCATAATATTGCTGGGATCCGAACCCCGGTAAAGTGTGTGAAAAATTGTTTCTCGCCATATCCGAGAATATAAAAGGCGTATTTCGCTCCACAGCATTGAGTACCCGGATATCAACCGCGTTCCAGTCGACCGAGGTGTCAAATGCAGCATTTAACCCGCCCACCTGGGCCCTCAAATCATCAATAAATTCATTTTCGATCCCGTTGACATCATGGAAGTCTACCAGCCATTGGGCGTATTGAACAACACTCCAATTGGCATCTACGAAATTATTGTAATTTTGCTGGCGTGATTTGGCTTTAGAGTTGTTGCTTACAATCATAAAGAGGGCTGCGCCCTCAGCTGCAAGGTAGATTCCCGACCGGACCCATTTTCCGTTAGCCGCCTGTCCCGAGCCGGGCAGGATTGCCGATGCTAAAAAAGCCAGTCCCGATTTGGTTCTGAAAGTATTGACAAATGCGGAACCTGATTGAGACATTTGCTCAGAATAAGAATCAGGCCGCATTAAAACAGGTGTGATTAAATCGGCTCTTGTAATTTCCCGTTCTTCTGTTTCAATTGAAAGCTCGGAGCCGGAATCAGATATTTGAGTGTAATTTGTGAGGCCTGACTCTATTGCATATTGAGGGAATGCAGTTTTGAAAAAGATGAATAAATATAAAACAGCGAGGATGGTAATTCTCATAGGAAATCAAAATCAAAGGTTAATCCGAAGTAAAATAAAAATTCACGGCCAAACTCAACCGAGTTATTGCCATCGCCGGTAAGAAAGTCATCGGAAAGCTGCACGCTGAATTTATTGAAACCATAAGTACCGTTTATGAAGAATTTCATCGGAAAAAGGTACGAGTTGTTAAAGGCAAAACGTAATTCGCCGCCTGCTCCGTACTTCAGGTTATCACCAATGTTAAGCTCACCACCCCAACCGTTGCCAGCTTCAAAAAAGAGATGTGCAAAGAGCTTATCGAGTGAATATCGTCCGGCTTGCCTGTCAATATTTTGAATGATAGGCCTCAGATACGAAAATCTTGTAAAAGCAGTATTATTTCCACCAACGGCAAAAAATTGATAGGATCTCATTCCCGTCAGGCCGCCTGCATAATCCAGGAAGAAAAAATCATCCGGGTCATTCAGGTATGAAAAAGTTCTCGTAGTGAGCATGAGGGTTTGGTCCTGAGTGAGTTGGTAGCCGTAAATATTTTTGAATTCAATTGAATGGTTAAAAAATCTTTCAAACACCGGCTGCAGTTGGCCGTCTTCAACTTCAAAATTTTCAAGCAGCCGGCTGGGCTGGTACCTGTAGGTGAGGCTGCCGCGAAGCCCGACCGGTGCGATGTCGGCGTGTCGTGTAGGCGCAACAAGATCGTAATAGTAGGCAGTCGACAATGTTGTTCCCGAGAAAAATTCATCAGTCGATCCCGGAATAAATTCCTGAAGTTCTCTCGAGAAAAAGCCATCGGTTGCAACACTGAATGGAGAAAATCCAAGCCCGAATTCAAGCAGGCTCCAGCGGTTTATTTTGCTTCTTAAAAAGAGGTTGGCTTCCCACAGTATAAAACGAATATCCGAAAATGTGGTTTCCGGCAGGCAAGATGTACACGGGATTTCATCAATGGAAAGCCCGTCTTTGACATTCCTGGTAATATTGAAAAGTTCAACACTTATTGTGGGAGACCAGCCGGTTTTAATAAAAGGGATTCCGCGGTGTTCAATATTCAGAAAGAGGTCTCTGTCGAGGCGATTTAAACGGGAAGGCGAGAGAAAATCACCGGCTCCGTCGGTGGGTATGGAACCGAATCCAAAAAAAGCACCTCCTGTAATGCTTAGTTTTTCAGTAACATCTCTGGATCCGAATATGAGTCCCAATTTAACATCACGGTATAAATTCTCAACGATATCACCGAATTCTCCGGATCTGAGCAAGCCTGAATTGGCACCGTTCAATTTGGTATAGTTGTCAAACCGGACAACCGGAAAGATATTAAAACCGGTCATGGTTTCACTGTAGGAACTGACGGTTCGGGTGTCGGGCTGGTTTTTTGTTTCAACTTCAAATTCTTTCACTTCTTTCTCCGGCCCAATTGATTCTGGCTCCTCGATAGCCTCGATATCACTGTCGTTAAAAGAGTTTAATTCCGAAATGATCTGCGGTATTGACCCGGCATCAAAGGCTAAAAGCTCCGGCGGCGTGTAATTGCCCCGTTCGCCTGTTTGGAATTCGGAGAGAGGTATTCTGGCAATTTTGTACCCGTCATGTTCGTATTCGGAATAATAGAGGGTATCACTCTGAACATGCGGCATAAACGCTCCTCCTTTTACGGAGGTTACCTGCTTTTGATCTCCCGAGTCAAGATTGTAACTGTAGATATTGAATATCCCGTCCGGGTCGGAGGAATAGTAAAGGG
Organism: uncultured Balneolaceae bacterium; assembly: GCA_964415185.1. Lineage (GTDB taxonomy): Bacteria > Bacteroidota > Rhodothermia > Balneolales > Balneolaceae > CAYVBJ01. The sequence goes on from CAYPZI010000020.1 coordinate 7,628, forward strand.
TGTTGGATCCGGCATCAATCCACGGATCACGGTAGTCTGTCCAGGTGTCCTCAAAAATTGTATTTAACGACTCATCTTTCAGGTCAAATCGATAGATATTCCGGGAAGCTGCATCGGCTGAAGCAAAGTAGATGGATTGGCCGTCAGAAGACCAAACCGGGGTGTACACCGTTTCACCGGATTGAAATTTTGTTAGTGCTTCAATATCTCCGCTGCCTCTGTCATATATAACCAGGTTTTCGGTTCCCTCTTTTCGCTGTACGGCAGCGATTCTTTTTCCTTCTCTGTCCCAGGCTGGGTCCTGAATTCTCTGGTCGGACGTAAGTTTTTCTTTCTCTTCTGTTTCAATGTTGTAAATGTATAAATCCTGGTATGATTCCCCGAATTTATTTTTTCTTGCCATATTAAACAGCAGTGATTTTCCGTCAGGTGAAAATGAAAACCGGTTGCTGATGAAGTCGAGTGTTGAATTGCTGGACAGGTTATGGTGCGCAAAGTATTGCTGATCGGGACTGACCGAGCTTTCTCCTTCCGATGTATCGATGGTTATCAGGGTGCCGTCACTGTTTTTCAGGACAAGCGCAGTTCTCCCAAAATCCCTGCCCAGGTTGCTCAGATAACCAAAGTACTTGCCGTCCGGGCTGAAAGAGGGATAGAAATTAAAAAATCCGTTGTTTTCAATTATTTCGGATTCCGTAAAAGTGATACCTGAAATACTTTCTGAATAGAAATCCTTTTTTTGCCGTATCCAGTCATCAAATAAATCTTCACCATTCACACCTGTTGCCATTTCAATCACCTTGTCGAAATCGTGAACACTGTTTTCGGCTGAGGCGCTGGTAATATCGGCCAGGACCTCTTCACCAAACCGGTTTACAAGGTATATCACAAAGTTGAAGCCCTGGTTATATACGTCTTCCCGTTCCACGCTTGTTTTGGAACTGAAAGTGCTCATATCAACAAAGCTCAGATAATCATCGGAAAGTATGCTGGTTCTGAGGATCATATCCCTGTGGCTGTCCCAGTAGTCGTAAGTAAGTCCCGAACGCTGGTACTGGGCAGTTCCCTCGGCGAACCAGCCGGGTATGCTTACGGTTGCAAAAGGATGGGTGATGATACCATTGGGAAATCCGAATTGAACGTCAGGCCTCCTTACCTGCTGGTACGAAAGCCACTGAATATAAATAGCCGGAACGGAAGAAGACCTTTTCATGGCAGCACCCAACTGAATCATGTGTGTGAATTCATGAGTAATGACATTTCGAAGCCAATTGTGAGAACCCCGCAGGGGGGTATCAAGTGATGGCACCCATATTTCTATTTTATTGTCAAAGAAAAAAGCTGCACCGTTTGAAAAGTCTTCCCGGTCTCTCAGTACAATGCTGATTTTTTTATCGGGTTCATGCGAATAAAGGCCGGTGATTGGACCGTAAACCTCTTCTGCAACCCTGGAAGCAACCTGGGCACTGCGGCTGTTTCCTTTTTGGAAGTGAACAAGAAAGTGCTCGCTTTCAATTGTAAACCAGGACAAGTGGTTGTGCGGATGGTCATAAAACCGGGGATTGACCTGAGCAGTGGTTTCATATGATGAGAGAGCGAGTGCGAATACAATGAATAAATATGATACACGAAACACCGGCCTGAGTTTATTCTGTACACAATTAATATGTCGATATATCGGGTGGTGTATCATGTTTACTTTACGATTGCAATTTTTACGATTTTTTGATCTTCACGGCCATCCACGTTGGCTTGTACGAGGGCAAAGTAGGCTCCGCTGGCCCAACCTGAAGTATCAATCGAAAGCTGTTCGGGGGCACCACCGGATGCAGAAACAGTTCTGTCAAAAATCAGCCTTCCGCTTAAGGTAGTGATTTTGATTGTAACCTCGCCTGAGCCGTTTGTCTGATACCTCAGGTTGGTTTCGTTCCTGGCCGGATTGGGCCAGTTATATGTTTCATTTTTGTTAAGAACCGTATTTTCAGGCAGAGATATTACGCTATTTACAGTTTTGCCCGACACTTTATTATTTATGCTATTTCCATATCTTGAGCTCCATAATACCTCGCCGGTCCCGGGGAAAAGCCATCTTTTGAGATCTCCGCGGGGACTGACGGCAATCAGCGAATTGCCTGTAAAAATGGGATGAACCGGTTCATAATCTGAATTCAATGTGCCGCCCACACTCAAGGGAAATCCCTCCACCTGACGTCCGTCACTGTTAAAAGCAAGAATATTCATGGAGAACGAATCCATTCCTATAACCAGAAGTTCCGTCAGGCCGTCGTTTTCAAGATCGGCGAGTAATGGAGTACCCGTGAAACGGATTCCTGAAGGCGCACGAATGGGGAAGTGGTCAAGGATGGCGCCGTTTTGAGATTTGGCGATAATACGGTTCTGCTCTTTATCCACGTAGACAAAATCAATTCTACCGTCAAGATCGAAATCAGCGAATGCAGGCCATTCAATTTTGGTATCCGACTCGATGGGAAATGCTTCGAAATTTTGTTCGGGAGTATAAATCAAAAGGTCGTCATCTCCTAACAGGTAAAATCCGGTAGTTGAATTGTCAAGATCGAGCACACCGGTGTGAAGCCTGGAAAATCCATCCGGTATTTCAAAAGGGATCGGTTTTGGGATGCGATCGGAACCGATTTGCAGCAGAAGCTCACTGTTTGAGACCGTAGCCTGAGCACCATTCAGGTTTTCAGAAATTTGAATGGCTTCGGAAAAAGGTTCGGAAATGACCTGGTCAAAAGGATCAATTTGTATTGAAGTTAAATCAGCCAGAACAATCCTGTTGTTCAAAGTACTGATAAACCCATTATTGGCATCAATTGAAATCTCCCATTCTGAATTAGCGTTTTCTTCATCAAAACTGAAAAATGAAACGTTGACTGCATTGTCAACAGCATCCGGTTTTTCTGCAATTCCCAAAAGCGGATCAATCCATAAAGGTTGTTGAACCGGACCGGTATTAATACTTTTTGAATCGTTGAATTCTCCGGTTGTAAGATCGAAATAACGTGCACCGTTTTGCCCGGGTATGAGAAGTGCATTATTGTTCAACTCGTCGTTTAAAGGAATGATGGAAAGGGGATAGGCATTGTGGTACCGGTCCGATCCAAGAGTGAAAAATCCGAAGGTTGTATCAGAAATAACAGTTTGAAGTTCATATAGGTCAGCGAAGGGATTTACCGGCCGTATTGAAAAAGAAGCAACGGGGAGATTATCCGAGAAATCAAACAGTTCAAACGAAGAGGGAGCACCTGACTTGCTGTTATTATCAGGATTAGTGTCGGGGCCGAACCTGTTTTCAAAAAGAGTAATTTCACGTCCGCCGGGCAGAATCACAGAAGCATCGTTACCGCTCCACCAGAAATCGAAAGCGGATCCGTTCGGTTCATTTTGTCCAATTCCAATTGCTGTCGGCTGGCCGATATCCTGAGCTCCATCGGCCTCCATTAGTTCAACTCCTTTCCGGTTGGGATCGGCATTTACCCGCTGTTCGTCAATTTTTTGGCGTATTACGGATTCATCGATATGCCAGATCAGGATTCCGCCGTTCAGTTCACGGTCATCTTCCGTGCCTTCAGCACCGTCGTCACCGGGATCGAGTCCGCCGGGCAGCGCAAAATCATAATTGCTTACATCAACAACAACACCCGGTTCAAGAAGCTGATCGAAACCGGTTTGCTGGTTTATAAAATCGGTATCAAGATTGGTAAAATTTTGAAAAACCGTAGTACCGTCATTTTTTTTGATGGTAAGCCTGACACCATCTCCCGCGATATCTCTGTGCCGGTTTTCAAGAAGAAAATACTCGTCCGCAGAAATGGAAATTCTGGAGAGGCCATTTTCACTCCTGAGGCTGGCGGCGGGAAGGTCGATCCGGTTTTCTGCAGTTTGTTCTGCTTCTTCGGCTGTTGCCCAGCCCAAAAATTGTTTTTCCCATGCCGAGAGTTCAGGGGGAAACAGGCCATTAAAGGCAAAGATACCGGCACCATCCATCAAACCGAACCTGCCAATTCCTGACTCACCGGTTTCGGTGTTAAACAGGTCAGGCAGCCCGATATGGCTTCCCAGTTGAGCGGTCAGCATACCGTTAACAGATAATGGCAATACGAAAGGCGTGCCTGAGATGTCTGTTCCCCGACGGCTTTGGGTTCTTGGTATGATCAGGGAATTATTAACAAGTATTTCACCGCCGTTTATGGGAAAGCCTTGAAATCCAGGCTCATCCAGCAGTGTTTGAAAGGCTCTTGTACCTAAATAGACCGAGGGAATATCCTGAACAGTCTTGTCGAGAATCGTTCCGGTGAGTTCAATATCCCTGCCAATTCCGGCATGAAATATTACAAAGGCGGTATTTCCAAATGTAAGGCCGTCTGTATTAAAGCCGCCGCTTTCTTCAACGAGAGCCCAGACATCGCGGGCGAGTTCACCAAGCGGTTCATTTGACGGATTTTCGCCTATCGGAGAATACTCTTTCATCTCCTTATCAAGCCTGTAAACATCGGGAAGTACCCGGAATGAAATAGAAAAGCTGCCGGATGAGACGGTTTCAAAATAATTTTTAGCAAACTCGAGGTGAGCCTCGAAATAGGAACGATTGTGGGGAAGGGCATCCACATTGGTGCCCGGATCCTCAAGGTAAGGTATACCTCCGGGCCCGAACACACCATTTCCGGAAGTGAATTCGTTGCTGTCAGGCTGGAATTCAACCATAACGGCAACAACATTCAGGGTTCCTTCAACAGGCGTGATAAATGTCTGATTAGCTATAGAAACAGGGTGACTGCGATTAAGCTGAATCTTTTGTGCAACGGCAAAAGCTGCATTAATAAACAGAAATGCGGCCAGGGAAAACGTAAAACGTGCAATCTTCCCTGAACCGCAGGATAAATGCTGCATAAATATTCCGGCAATACTTTACAGGTTCAGTAATACGCTGAATCTAATAGTGTCAGACAGAGGACTTTCCTCTTCAAGTGTGTAAATATAACTGAAATCGACGCCAAACATATCAACCCTCAAACCGGCACCGAGTGTAATAAATTCCCTGTTTCCGTTTTTAGGGTCTTCATAATAGTAGCCGGCACGGATTGCAAATGCCCGGTTATGCCAGAACTCAAGGCCTGTTCCAATCATAAGTTGTTCTACAAAGCTCACGGATTCCCCGTCGGCGTTAGTGAATGATCCGAAAGAATTTGTAATGCCCCGCAACACAGGCATCGATCTGAACTCGGTGTTTTCAGGATCATCGCCTACCTGTACCTCTTCATTTCGTGCCAATACCTTGGAGACGTCTTGTGCCAGCGTAATCGTATTTACACCGTTATTGTCCAGGTTCAGGGTAAATGCGTATCCAACTCTCATAATGGTAGGAAGAGCATCTTTTTGAGCTTCATCGGTATATTGTAATCCGGGGCCGATGTTTGAAATATTTAACCCGGCATTAAAACGGGCACCCCTGCTGCCAATAAAGAAGGGATCCGATTTGTACAAACCGGCAACATCAACTCCGACACTTGAACCGGGACTTACCCGTTGTCCACCTACGCTGCCGCTTGCAAGTGAGCTGTAGATAAATCTCAACCCGGTACCCAGAGCAAAATTTCTGTTTAATTCAAATCCATAAGAAACACCCGCGGCCAGTTCAAAACTGTTGAAACGGCCAAGATCAAGGCCTGTTTCGTCTGTCCGCCGTTGTGAACCCAGGTTTAGAAATGTAATGTGGCCACCAATGGTACCGATACCTTCGATGTAGTGTTTGCCAACCAGGTAATCATAAAAAAGGTCTGCATTGAAGGCAGGAAGCCAGTTTGCATGAGTTATACTGATTTGGGTATCGCGCTGAAATGCAAGGCCTGCGGGATTCCAGAATATGGCAGCTGCATTATCGGCAATGGCTACACCTGTATTTCCCATACCGGCACCTCTTGAATCCGGTTCAATTTGTAAAAATGGTACGGCGGTTATGCCCACCTGCGCGGTTGCGTTCCATACGAAACTGCCGGTAATAAAAACTCCGGCGATAATGATTAATACTGCTTTTTTCATAACTACTGGGTTTATTCTGTGTTTTGGATAAATTATCGGATATTGGTAATACACTGCATCAGCGGATAATTACCAGTTTTTCTATTTTTTCTTCTGTTTGTCGTCCCTGTGGGGTATCTGCTCTAACTCTAAGCACATAAATATAAGTACCATTAGCCAAACGATCATAATCCCCGTCACGACCATTCCATTCAATGTCAGCATATGAATTAGTTGTTATTTGTGACTCTTCTAACCGGGCTACCGGTTTACCGCTAAGTGTAAAGATCCGAATATCAATATTAAGCAGATTACCGGGCTGGTTATGTTCGAAAATAAACCTTGTAAAATTGTTCATCGGGTTTGGATAATTAGCAACCGACCGTATTTGAAGCTGGTCACTGTTAGCCACTTCAAATGAAATAGTTTCCTCCGCCGGATTATTATGAACATCCCAGGCTCTTACTGTTATATTAAAACTTCCCTCGGGTAATTCATCCAAAGGAAATTCGATACGGCCGCTTCTGAAGTTATCAATATCACTTCTGAAAAAATCATTCAGTACAAATGTCTGGACCGGATCTGTATCAATGGTTGCGGTAATTTCATGTCCTACTCCCAACCCCGTAGTGTTAATACCCGATTCATCGAAAATTTCTGTAATCAATGTGGAACTGCTGCCTATAAGATTGCCATTTACGAAAGACCGGTCATTCAGGAAAACATCAAGTTCAGGGCCACTGCCATCATTTTGTGCATCGGGGTTGATCCCGTTAAAAACAACATTGGCAACAGACCCGGAAGCATCGCCGTCATTTCCCGAAGCATAGATCAGTATGCGGCCGTTATTATCGGAAAATGAAATATCCCTTGGAATTATAAATGTTGAAGAAAATTGTCCGTTCGTAACAGAAGTCCTGCCTCTGAACAGTATATCACTTTCTACATTATAATTGCAATCTTCCAGGAAACACCTTCCGTCAATAACCCAGTCACGGTCAGGCAAACTTACAATCCGTTCCGAGTCAAAAACAATAATTTCAGCCTCCCCGTTAAAACCATTGATAGGTTGGTCATTTTCAGATGAAAAAATATTTGCATTCAGGTCTACCTCATCAAGCGCCCTGATATTCAGTACTGTATCGGGATTAGCAGACAAATCCGCGCCGTTTATTTCCGTTATTTGAACATCCTGGGCCGGCAGCCCGATTCTCATGGCAGGGTCACCCAGTAAAATGAATTTTCTCGCATTGAAGCCTGCACCCTGTGATGTGTTTTTAGTTCTCCTGTAAATGTCGCCGAGCCTGCGCGGCTTTCCTTCACTGTCCCTGTCAACCATTTGCCGTGTCAGCTGAATATTCAGCCCGAAATTATTGCTGCCGGCCGTGGAACTGGTAAAAACAACCCGTGTGGTGGTAAATGCCGCTACCATGCCTCCGTCCGGATAGGAAAGAGCAAGCTCGGCCCCTGACTGGGCTGCGTTATCGTCGTATCGTCCAAACTGGCAGGTTGCGGTAACAAAGATACTTGGCCGTCCGCTGTTTGTGAGCCTGTTGATATTCTCTTTTGAAAAAAGTACCTCGTCGGCAAGCACATCTTCATTTCCGTGGCCCGAATAGTTAATCACAAGGGTTCCACTGTTAATTGCCTGCAGAAATTCGTCGGATGCCTGTGGCACACGCCTGCCCGAGGCTGAATTTTCGACAGGAAATGAGAGCATGTAGATCTTATCGGTCTGAAGAGCTTGTGATGTGCGGTCAATTTGAACGGCAGTACCGTCTGCATTAAGCACATGCAAATCCCTGTTTCTTTCTACTTCCGGAAAGTCATCGTCTGCGGCAAAAGTGAATCTTGTACGCCACGTACCGCCTGTATTGCCATTTTCATACTCCCTGATTTTGTCCATGTATATACGGGCTTCTGCCACATTTCGAACTGAAAAACGCCCAATACCGATATCAATTCTTTCTGAACTGGTTATAGGCAGCCAGCGGCCCTCATTGTCATCCAGCAACCCGAAGTAATCATCACTGCCAAAACTGTTAATACGGTGAAGTGACTCATCACTTTGAAAGGTAAATACATGATTGGTGATGGTAGCATTTTCCTCAACTCCTTTAAAATCATAAGTGGCTGTGCCAAACATGAGAAGATATTCGGGCAGCGGCTGGCCGGCGCCTGCTGCGCGGTCGTATAAATATTTTACATAATCCCGGATTGCGGTAACGTCCGGAACACCGCCGCCAAATTCATTAAAAATTTGATCCTGTAGTGTTACTACTGTTGTAAATCCATCCCGTTGGCTTCTGTATGAAGCCCATTCATTGGCAACATCCAGAAATTCGTTGCCGGTTATTATCACATATTGCGGGAAACCGGAAATTCCCCTTAAATCCTGGTTGGGAATTCTGAAGCCTGCTTCAGGCGTATCGAAGCTTGCCTGTGCAACAAACCTGTTGGCCGGATTGGTATTGTAATTGAAAGAAAAATTGTTTCCGTTTTGATTAACCTGAATAAATACAGGATTTTGCGGGTCAGACACTTCCATCACAACCGGGCGGGATGTAAAACCCTGCATATCAAACCTTGCAATATCATCCGTACTGCCATCTTCAGGTGAGTATATAAAGAGATAATCGTTGTCTGCGACCAGGTTTCTTTGAAATGTGAAGCGCACCCAATCGATGAACCCCTCGGAATTAGGATCTGAAAATGTGATTCTTGCCACAGCTTCAAGCCGGTTGTCGGGAACGCTGCCAAGCTGAAAATTTGTCTGAAACCGGCGTAACCGGCCTGATATGCCTTCTTCGGATACATAACTGCGTATAGCAGGAACCGAAATATTGCCAAGGGTTTGACCATTCAGGAAAAAATTAAATCCAATAGTTTGTATGGATCTTCCAATTACATTAAGATCGGCACTAATCTGTTGGTTCGGAATAATTCCGGGGATGGTGTCATTAAATATAACCTGTTGCTGTTCCGCTTGGCTTGTAGTTAACCTTTGAGAGTACCATTCATTACCCGAACGGATTTTTTCCTCTGATTTGAAACGGTCACGTTCTTGCCATATAAAATCCCTGAAATTTGTAATTACCCGTTGTGCATTTTGTTCAGAGACCTGCTGCAATCTTAATCCCGGAGCTGACCCGATGGTTAAAAAAAGAAAATTTTGATCACTATACCGGTGAAAGCGGTGGGAGAAATCTCCTGTTTCGGACCTGAATACTTCATGTGGTGATGATCCGTAAACCAGTATTTCATCACCGGAGTCAAATGTGCCGTCATCTTCACCGTTGCCTATGACCGGTATTTGCCGCAACTCAGGCCGGGGGTCACTGTTCACGCGCGGTAATTCGCCGCCGGGAGTGGTCCAGATCTGAATATTACGTGGATCAATTTGATCAACAGCTATTCCCAAATCTTCGAGGTAATTGCGGTCAATCCGGTATATGGCATTCCTGGTTATCGGAATTTTATACCATTCTCCGGTGGCAAAAACAGATGTTTCCTGAAGACTGCTTCTCTGCATTTGCGAGGAAAATGAACTTCTTTCAGTTGGTTTGTAGACCCTGAATCTCACGGACCTGGCTATCAGAAGTTCTTCAGGATTGTCGCTGTCAAAACGTGTAACATGAACCCGCAGGGTTGAGACCTGTCGTTTTTTGAAAACGCCGGGATTTACCAGTTCGAAAAAAGGTGATTGGCTTGACGAAAGGGCATAAGCTTCGACATCCGATAAGGTGAAACCCGGTTTTTTTACACTTGCGATTTCCTGGCTTACAATTTCGTAGCGGTTTCCTTCAGATTCCGGAACAAGGAAATCGTATGAATGATCTATATTCAGGCTGTCGTTCTGAAACAGATATTCGGTAAAAGTGCTTGTTTCGGCGACAGTCCGGATGGATTGCGCATTTGCATTTCCAAACGGATTGATCCCTGTGGCTAAAAGCACCAAAAATATTAGAGTATGTTTTAACAAATCCGGAACTTCTTTACTTACTGATTAAAACATGTAGCTCTATTTCGATAGGCAGATAACTTCTATAAAAATTATGGATTTATGATGAAGGTATAAGTAATGTGTTGGATTAAACTGATCTCTATAACAGGATTAATGTAGGTGAAGTGATCAGGTTTCACTAAAAATTTATTGAAATATGATACATCCACACGGTGAAAAAGTCAACAATCATGTATTAATTAATTGTAATATCCAATCATGCATACGTTAACATGATGACATTGGCATTGAAATGTTACAATTTTTAAACCATCTCTACAACGAGTGCAGAAGCTCCGCCGCCACCATTGCAGATACCTGCGCATCCAAGAGTACCGCCGGTTCTCTTCAGTGCGTGTAAAAGAGTTACCACGATCCGGGCACCTGAACAACCGATTGGGTGTCCCAAACTGACAGCTCCACCGTTGATATTTACAATGTCGGGATTGAGTTCGAGAAGCTGGTTATTAGCCAATGAGACAACCGCAAACGCTTCATTGATTTCCCACAAATCCACATCCTTCTGATCGACACCGGCGCGTTTGAGTGCTACCGGGATAGCATCGGCAGGAGCTGTAGTAAACCATTCAGGTGCTTTGGCTGCTGAACCGTGGCTCCGTATTTTTGCAATCGGCTTAAGCCCGAGTTCTTTTGCCTTAGCCTCACTCATCAGAAGCAGTGCGGCAGCGCCGTCATTAATACTGCTTGCGTTGGCCGCGGTAACGGTTCCTTCCTTGTCGAACACAGGCCTTAACTGAGTGATTTTATCAAAATTTACTTTTTTTAGTTCCTCATCGGTTTCAACTTCGGTAACATTGCCTTTTCTGTCCTTTACCTTCATCTTGATGATTTCATCTTTAAAATAACCATTTTCATGGGCTTCAATGGCTCTTTTATAACTCATTACTGCAAATTCGTCCTGGGCTTCTCTTGAGATATTACACTCCTTCGAACAAATTTCAGCGGCATTACCCATATGAAAATCATTATATACATCCCAAAGACCGTCTTTAATCATACCGTCTTCCGCAGTGGCATTTCCGAGTTTTGATCCAAATCGGTGTTTTGATAAGTAATAAGGTACATTGCTCATACTTTCCATACCGCCGGCAATCATGATATCATTTTGGCCAAGTGCAATTTGGTCGGCAGCAATCATAATAGCTTTCATTCCGGAGGCACAAACTTTATTGACTGTAGTACAAGGGGTTTTTTCAGATAATCCGGCCTTGATGGCAGCCTGGCGGGCCGGCGCCTGTCCAATTCCGGCTGTCAAAACATTTCCGAAAACAACTTCGCTGACATCGTTTGAATTGATGCCGGCTTTTTTAATGACTTCAATGATTGTTGCGGCTCCAAGTTCCGGAGCAGTGAATGAGGAAAGACTGCCGCCAAATGAACCGACTGGTGTTCTTTTGGCTTCAACGATTACTGCATTTTTCATGGTTTGGAATCTTTTATTTCAAATTCAAAATTTTATTTAGAAAGCACTTTCAAGATCTTCAATCAAATCATCAATGTCTTCGATACCCACAGAAAGCCTTATCAGGCTGTCTTTTAAGCCTGCCTTTTCCCTTACTTTTTTTGGAATGGAACCGTGCGTCATCGATGCAGGATGGCTGATCAGCGATTCAACACCCCCGAGGCTTTCGGCAAGTGTAAAAATTTTGGTGGCCGACATAAACCTGTTGGCGGCTTCTATCGAATCGTCTTTTAGTGAAAATGAAACCATTGCCCCGAAATCTTTCATTTGGGAAGCAGCAAGATTATGCTGCGGATGCGATTCGAGGCCGGGATAAAATGTATAATCCACTTTCGGATGCTTTTCAAGCAAAGCGGAAATTTTTTTAGCATTATCAACGGCTCTTTGTACGCGTACATGCAGTGTTTTAATACCTCTCAATGTCAGGTAACAATCCATCGGCCCCGGTACAGCTCCTGATGTTTTGACCTGGAAGCGAATTTGTTCCATAAATGATTCGTTCGATGAAGCAACAGCGCCGCCAATTACATCGGAGTGGCCGCCGAGATATTTGGTTGTAGAGTGCATCACTGCATCGGCTCCCAGTTCAAGCGGTTTTTGTAAATAAGGGGAAGCAAACGTATTGTCTACTACCGATAAAGCACCAGCCTGATTGGCAATATCCGATAATTTTCTTATATCGATAATCCGTAAAAGCGGATTGGTAGGAGTTTCAATCCAAAAAAGTTTAGTTTTCTTTGTTACTGCTTTTTGAACCAGATCCAGGTTCGACATGTCAGTAAAAGAGAATTCAATGCCATAAGGCTCAAAAACCTCTCTGAATAGCCTGTAGCTGCCTCCATACAGATCGTTTGTAGCTATTACATGGTCTCCCGGCCTCAGGCCTTTTAGTATGGCGTCCATTGCTGAAACGCCGCTGGCAAAACAGGCACAACTTTCTGCCTCTTCCAGGCCGGCAATCAGTTTTTCCAGGGCGGTGCGGGTTGGATTCCCGACCCGGGCATAGTCATATCCCTTATGTACATTCGGGGCTTCCTGTGCATAGGTTGAGGTTTGATAAATAGGTGGCATGACCGCACCGGAAGTTTCATCAGGATGTTGCCCTGCATGAATAGCTTTGGTATTAAATTTCATCAAGTGAACTGTTTAAAAATTGTAGTTACTCCGAATGGATTCAGCATTTTCTTTCATCTCGAGCTTTACGTAGACCTGGTAAAGATTCTTTATAATATCGGGGTTATTCGGGTATTCATTAGCAAGTTTTTCCCAGTAGGGTAGAGAACTTTGTAAAAAGTTTTTTCCCAGCACTTCCAGTTTTTCGGCTTTGCTGCTGTTCTCAGAAGAGATCCTGCCGGCTAATTGAAACAGGTTTTTCGCGCTGTTGTTATAGAGGCCTGCAATGGTATAATTGGAACCAAAGTCAGCTTCCTGTCTCGGGTTTCTTTCCCTGTTTAATTTTTCAACCCGGTTATAGATATCCGTTAATTGCGAGACGGAAATATCTCCGGAGATAACCGCTTCATCAGAAAGACTGTTCTCCAGCTCTTCATTAAATTTAAACAACAATTCTGAAGCAAGTGCTTCTTTATAAAGATTGTCATCAACGCCTTCTTTCATCATTTTTTCCAGAACGCTGATTGATTCTTCATGATGATGTCCGAGAATATAGGAATTCACGAGTCCGTGCTGGTAATTTTTATTACCCGGGTCAGAATCAAGCAATCGTTGATAAATTTCAATCGCTTCAGCAATATTTCCCGATTCAAGATTCAGATATGCAAGTTTGGAATTTAACTCGTTTGATAGAACCGGAATAGAGCCGGATGCATTATCGATAGTCTCTATAGCTTTGTCAATATCACCATGCCTGTAATAAGTGGTGGCCAATAAATTGTAAGTTGTCTCATTTTCCGGCTTAAGGATAAGAGCATTTCTGAAATAATTTACTATTTCATTAAAATTCTCTTGATATACACCGGATTGATCCTGCTGGAGCAATTTTATTCCTGTCTGCTGTTCTTTATTCCAGGCCTGATGCAAGATACTGTCGGCTTTTTCAGTATAAAGATGCTCGACTTCGTTGATCTGTAACATCCCGGCTGTTTCTGTCATTTCCCGGAAAATGGGTGCCCGGTCTTCAACTGAATTTGTAACTGTTGCGAGTTCGTTAAGAATTTTCAACTTTAAAATTATGGCTTCCGAATCTTCCGGGTTGTTTATAATCTCCCGGTCAATATTTTCCCGGGCTTCAGAATAATCGCCGCGGTTATATGATTCCTCTGCATTATTAATTCCAGTATTTTTAAATGTACCGCATGATATTGTAAAAAAAAGCCCGAAGGCAATTCCAATGAACATCGGAACCGTCCTTCGGGAAAGTGAGATAATCATTTAAACTCAAATTCTATTTTATTATTCAATTCCGGCTTTTTCCATTGCTTCACGGGCTTTCTCGTCCATTCCTAACGTAGTGTAGACTTGGAATAGTGCTTCCCAGTACTCTGCATTGTCCGGATTTATTTCTGTTGCCTTCTCATAATAAGTCATTGAATTTTGTAGAGCTTCGCGGGCCTCCTGGTCGTACTGGCTGGCGAGCTCGTTGTTATCAACGATACTGTTTCTTTTTTCAAACAGTATAGCAGCCTTGTTTTGATAGATAATGCCAAGTACATTATGTGCATTGTCGTTTTGAGGATCCAGCTCCGTGGTTTTTTCAACAGCATCAATAGCAATTTGGGTCAGCCTTTCGGATTCGGCTTCAAGTTCCTCTATCTCGCTTTCCAGTACGGCTATATTTTGCTCAACTTCTTCTTGTTCAGAACCGCTCAACTGGCTTACCTGCCTTTCCATTGAATTGAGCTGGGTGTACATTGAGCTGATCTCATCATTCATATCAGTTACCTGTTGATAAACCTGAGTACCCAAAACCATTCGGTACTGAGGATTTTCGGGATCACTTTCTATAAGATCATTGACAACTTCCATTGCTTTCTCAGTGTTACCGGTTTGCAAATAGGCATCAGCAAGGTACCTGACGAAATTGGTTTCATCCGGATACGTGTCAACTGCTTCTTCCGACAGTTCCCGGGCATCCTCAAACTTTCGTTGATTGAGATACAGGGAAATAAGATAATCATAGTCTTCTACCTCGGGTTTAGTAAGAAGGCTCATGGCCGTTTCATAAGTTGAAATAGCCTCTTCAACATTACCCTCCTGAAAGTTTGCAGAAGAAAGTACGATGTAAGATAGTGCACTATCGGGTTGAATTGTTATTGCATTTTCAAGATGTGCAATAGCAGTTCCGGCCGGGTCTGGTGTTGCAGCCCGAACGCTGTCGTCGGTTAACATTTGCACGGCGGCATTGTGTTCTGATGCCCAGACGGTTGTTATAACGTTTTCGATATTATCCAGTTCATCAGGCCGCTCTTCTGCCAATTCCCCGAATTCGAGTGCCTGGTCAAAAGATTCTCTCATTTCTTCGAAGAAGTTTTTCCTGTCGGAAGGAGGATTAACATCTTCTGCTTTTGATCCAAGAGCTACTCCTTTGAAATAATATGCCAATGGATTTTGAGGATTGTTTTCCAGAGCCTGTTCCGCAGCTTCGATAGCTGCGTCAAAATTAGCAGACTTAATTTGATTTTCGGCTTCATTGACCAGCGGGTCGCCGGTTGAACAGGCAATCATAACCGCAGCAGTGATAAAAAAGATGCTTAATAGACGTTTTTTCATAATAAGATACGTGACTGTTTCAGTTTGGTATTTAGGTTTTTACAAAGTAATCATATCATTATCTATCCGCAATAAATGGAAGAAATTTCAGATATGATTTTGCAAATTTGGAGTAAAGGATGAATAAAACACAATTCCATTGTACATTTAACAAGATCTTAATAAGAATAAAAATAAATTGACATGAAGCAGATTATAAATACCCCGGATGCACCTCAGGCCATTGGCCCTTACAGCCAGGCCGTGGTATACAATGATATTGTATATATATCGGGACAAATCGCACTTGTTCCCGAAACAATGGAAATTATTGACGGCGGAATAAAGGAACAAACAAACAGGGTGATGGAAAATCTGAAAAATGTATTGGCCGCATCGGGCAGCGGTTTTGATAAGGTTTTAAAGTGCTCGATATTTCTCGCTGAAATGAGCGATTTCAGCACAGTGAATGAAATTTACGGTTCCTGCTTCACAAAGAATCCGCCGGCGAGGGAAACCGTGGCTGTTAAAACATTGCCCAAAAATGTATTGATAGAGATCAGTTGTATCGCACATACCTGACAATAAATGAGAAGGCAAGTAGTATTATGTCAATCGTAAACCCACAAAGATTTATTTCAGAGTTGCTTCCATTTTTTCAACATACTGCCATTTCAGAAGGGAAACTTTGCAGGTTTTTACCCGATGTTTTATCGTTGACACGACAGTAGCTTGTCCTTCAATTATTCAAAAAAGGGAATAATCTTAATAATGAGCCCTAATTAGAAATGGTAAAACTTTCGTTTATATAGTTGCCGGCATAGTCGGCTAATTTTAATTCCACATTCAGGTCTCCTTTCAGCGACATACCCGGTTTGTAGTAAAGGATTCTGTTTTTATCGGGTTCATATTCTATTATTCCTTTTTCACCATTTACTTTCAGGACAGTCAGGTCGAGGTTAATACCGGTATCTTTATCAAGAATATGTACATACAATGCCGGCTGGCCACCCAAATTTTTTCTTACATAGCGCTGCCCGATTTCCGGCGGAAGTGAATCGGACCTGACTACAAACTTACCGAGCCTGTTGATCGAGGTACTGATCAGGTTGCCGCCATTGCGTGATCCCGTATAATCAAGGCGTCTTCTTTGGCTGTTTTCAAAAAAGATGCCCATTTGTTTTACTTCATTCTCTGTTTTATGAGGTTTTACGATTTTCAGGGTCACATCGTTTTTAAGGGGTATATCTGACGGATAAAAACTTATTTCAGGCAAGCCATTAACAATTTCATATTGAACGTTAATATCAAGCGTATCAAAAAAAGCGTCGGACGGAATGTCAATCCATGCCGTTTGATCAGGAGTATGAAGGATGTAATGCCTTCCGGGTAGGAGCGAGTGAGAGCGGTTTGTACTCAGATAGATTGTGCCGGGCGCACTGCTTTCATGAGTCTCGAAACCTGATTGGCCCGAAGCAAGGGCAAAAAACCGAGGTTCAACAACTCTTCCGGTTAAGGTGAAATCCGTTAATTTTTTTTCCTTTGCAGGATACGGATAAGCTTTTATTCCCTTCAGTTTTCCTGCCGATTTTTTGTAACCGGAGTTAACTCTTACTAACGCTTCACTCGTATTACCATAAAAATCTTTTGCTATAATTTTGACATTATGCACGCCCTCATCAAGGTAGAGAATACCCCGGTCCGTATTATTTCTGTAGAAGGGCAGCTCGTTACCATTCACTACAAAAAGCCGTTGGAATCCTTTTCGTTTTTCAAAAAGAAGCGGATAGGAACGGTCAATAAACATTTGAGATGCATTCAGGTAATCAAAATAGTTTACCTTTGAATGGAAAATTGTATCCGCATTAACAATAAGAGATAATTCATATACGGCATATGCATTCAGGGTGTTATTCTTTTTATCATAAACATCGACCGCAAGGCCAGCCGGATTATTAATATGAATGGTACCAAAGTCAAAGAGGTTGTTTCCGCGCCGCGGCCGATAGGTTTTTAAATCCAGCAAGTTTCCGTCTTCAACGGTATATTCTTCCACGGCAAGCCCGGCGAAAACAGGAGGAATTGTATCATCTACAGAAAGATTTGTCAAAAGCGGATTGAACGGTTCGTAATCAGGAGTGCGCAGTTCAAAATGGAGATGGGGAGGGCCTATTCCGGTTGATCCGGTATATGCAATCACTTCCCCGGCCTTAAAACGGTAATCCAGGTGCTCTATATAATCATTTACGATGTAGGCGTCTCTCGCCAGCCGAACCGAATCGGCATAAGCTTGCAATGCCGGCTCAAACCGGTTCAAATGCGCATAAACCGAATAGGAACCGTCAGCGTGTTTCATGTAAACCACCTTTCCGTATCCATTTGGACTAATGCCGATGCGATGGATCACGCCGTCTCGCGTGGCAAATACTTTGTATCCTTCCTGTCCCCATGTTTTAATATCAATTCCGGCATGAAAGTGGGCCGAACGGGTTTCGGCAAATGTTGAGGAAAGTGACCGGCCTGCATTCGTAGGCCAGACATATTTTACGGAATCGGAAAGAAATTCAGGCACCTGGGAGAATACATCGACAGAAAGTATCAGTATCAAAGAAAGTGAAAGGGTGATATTTTTTTTATCAGGATACATCTATTTCCAAAGTAGAAAGCTGATTTCCAAGTTTTGCTTTTATATGATCTCCTTTTTGAACTTTGCCTACTCCTTCAGGAGTTCCTGTAAAAACAAGGTCTCCCGGATACAGTGTAAATACGGATGTCAGGTATTCAATTATTATATCAACAGGAAAAAGCATCTCTTTCGTATTCCCTTGTTGCAGGATGTTATTATTAATTGACAATTCAAGATAAAGATCGGCTGGATTCTCAATTGTTTCAAAAGGAATGAAATTACCCACCGGTGCAAAAGTATCAAAACCTTTGGACACACTCCAAGGATGGCGTTTTTCTTTGGCTTTCTGCTGAAGGTCTCTTGCCGTGAAATCGATACCCACAGCAACGGCCCTGATCATTTGGACGGCATCTGAGGCCGGAACCTTTTTACCTTGCTTACCTACTAATAGCACCATCTCAACTTCATGGTGAACGTCGCCCGACTGCATTGGCAACTCAAGTTTTCCATTTCCAAAAACAAGGCTGCTTCTTGGTTTTAAGAAAACTACCGGTTCATCGGGCACCGGATTGTTCAACTCCCTGGCATGTTCGGCATAATTTCTTCCTATACAGTAAACCGATCCGGCCGTATATTCTTCAAATTCAGGAATTTTAAATTTTTGCATAGATCAGATGATGTAAACAGGAAACCGGCATCAAAAGTGAATAAGCGGTTATCCCATCGCTGTAAATGAAAAAATAGGCTCTAAAATAAAAAAGCCTTAACACAAATGTATTAAGGCTTTTCCAGAAAAAATGTTAAAAATACTTAAGCAGGATCGACATTGACGAATTTTCGTCCGCCCTTACGGGTTTTAAAAATAACTTTCCCGTCGCTCAGTGCAAAGAGGGTGTCGTCTCCGCCGCGGCCTACATTATCGCCGGGATGAAATTTGGTTCCGCGCTGGCGAATAATAATATTTCCGGCTTTTACAACTTCACCGCCATATTTCTTTACTCCGAGCCGTTTGGATTCCGAGTCGCGTCCGTTTCGTGTAGAACCTTGTCCTTTCTTATGTGCCATTATATTGTACCTTTTTTAAGAAATTTTTTCGATTTGAAGCCTGGTAATATGCTGCCTGTGGCCATTTTTGACCCTGTAGCCTTTTCGCCGCTTTTTCTTGAAAACGATTACCTTATCGGCTTTCAGGTTATCAACAATTTTGGCTTCAACTTTTGAACCCTTTACTGTTGGCTTTCCAATCTTGACTTTTCCCTTGTCATCCTTTAGAAGCAATACTTCATCAAGGGTAATCTTGTCATCATCCGTGTTGATACGGTTTACAAATACGGTATCATTTTCAGAAACTTTATACTGATGACCGCCAATTTTTACTACAGCGTACATGGGTGATTTAATGTGAATGGTTTAAATTTCAGATAGAACAGAAAGATAAATTTTTTCACACTTAAATCAAAGGTCGGAAACATACACGGTAATTTTTTCCGACATTACCGGCGGGTTGTGCGGTGTATGGGTAAAATCTCCGAGTATAAGCTGCAGAGTGTGCTTTCCCGGGGGAAGTGTGAGAACAGTTTCGGTTTGTCCCAGCCCGAAATGTCTTACTTTATCACTTGTTGGGAGAGGCTTGGTAAGGTCCGGGAGTTCATCAACATCAATCAACAAATGATGATGGCCGGTTCCTTCAACATTTTGACCTGCAGGTGCAACGCCCATATTGCTTAAGCCGAATACGATTTTGAACGTGGTGGGTACAACAGCTCCATGCTGCGGCTGTACGATGTAAGCTCTTGCATTTTCAGTTGCTTCACTGTTTTGTGCCTGCACCAAAACGGGGGCAATCAATACGATAATAAGGATAGTCAGAAGATTCTTTAGTTTCATTTTACGTATATTTCAAAGGTTTTCAGGTTTATCATTTAATCTGATACTGTTTGTACAAACGATACCCGGTATGTTAAAGTACGGGTTTCATTTTTACATAGATTAATCATTTTGAAAAATAACTGTAAGTATTTTGTAACCAAAATCATTCAATAGAAAAAGAATTTATGACACAAAGATACCGACTCTCTACCGCATTTCTGTTTTTTTTATTTTCACTTCTTTCGTTTAATACCTCCAATGCCCAGTTGATTGAGGACTTTGAGCAGGGGACAAAAACCTTTTGGGCTGCCGCAAGTGTTGATCTTGTCTCCGGTACCTGGTTTTTCGATGAGGCACTGCTTGGTACCGATAACCGGGACAGAAAATTTGATACCAAAGCGGTGCGTATGCGTTCGAATGGGAGAATTATTATGCAATTTGACAAAACCGATGGCATTGAGAATATTTCTTTTCATTTTTCGAATTCAGGATTTTCGAATGATACGGGAGGACGCGTTCAGGCTCAGTACTCTCTTGATGGCGGGTCAACCTGGGTTGATGCGGGAGATGAAATTTCTGCTACCGATCAATTGGTCAGCCACACCATACCGGTGAACCAGCCGGGAGATATCCGTGTACGAATTGAACACAGGGCCGGCGGCCGTGTAAATATTGATGATCTTATTTTAACGGACTTTGTTGAAGCACAAGAAGAGCCGACTATTGATGTAATTGTAAATAATCTCGAAATCAGTACAGGTTCATTACTGGAACTGGAACCGGTAAATCTTGGAAATAAATCAACGGAAACGATACGTATCCGTAATCGCGGAAACCAAACACTTGAAATTAACGGTGTTTCAATCCAGGACTCTCAGGTTTTTACGACAACTCCTCTTCAAAATACGTCTCTGGAGTTTAACGAATCAGTAGAATTTAATGTGGAATTTGAACCCATAGAAACCGGTGTTTTCAACGGTACGCTTGTTGTTTCCAGCAACGCTGCAAATAGCCCGGAATTTGAGTTGTCACTTACAAGTGAGGCCTTTTCGGAAAGCTCGATTATCCCGATATCTGAGGCACGCGAAGTTCCGTTTGGCACTCGTGTCACCGTTAGCGGAAGGATTACAGCAGGTAATGAATTTAGCGGGCCGGCTTATTTTCAGGATGAAACTGCCGGTATTGCTGCATTCTGGGAGCCGTTTCATTCGCAGGCTGCGATTGGTGATTCAATTGTAATTACAGGGCCCGTAACTGAATTTAATCCGATCGGCGGTACTCCCGGTACCTTCCTGAGGCAAATAGGGGTACATAATGGTGATGATGACATTACGTTTGAAATCATCAGTAACTCTCCCCGGATTGTTGAACCGGATCCGGTTACGATTCAGGAAATGAATGCAGGCGGATTTGAAGGTGAAATTGTGATTATTGAAAACGTAAATATCAATTTCAGCGGTAATTTTCAGGGAAATACGAATTACGAAATCAACGACGGTACAGCAACAGGTGAAATGCGCATTGATAACGACACAAACCTGGTGGGGGTTACGGCTCCTGACGAGCCTGTTAATATTGTTGGCGTTGTAGGACGGTTTGACGGAGTATTCCAGCTACTGCCCCGGTTTGCCGAAGATCTCGGAGCAGAACCGGTAATCTTACCGGGTGATGATGTTTCCAAAGACCAGACTTTTGATGTAGTTACCTGGAATATCGAGTGGTTCGGAGATCCTTTCAGCGGGCCTTCCGATACCGAACTGCAACTCGAAAACGTGAAAACAGTGATTACTACAATCGATGCCGACCTTTATGCCTTTCAGGAAATATCGAACTCTTCGCAATTTAACAGGCTAGTAGATGAATTACAGGAGTATGGTGGATTTGAAGCCGGGTTTTCGCAACAGCAAAAAACAGCATTCCTTTTTAAAAAGGCGTCCGTTGATTCACTTGATTCAGGGCTCATCAACCAGGGGATGGTTTCCTTTGACTGGGCCAATGGCAGGCTGCCACTGATGTTTCGTTTCAATGCGAGTATTGAAGGCATGAACAGGGAAATATTTGCCTTTAACATCCATGCAAAAGCGCTGGCGGATGAAGAATCTTATAACAGGCGGGTAAGGGCTTCTTCCCAGATGAAGAGCTTCCTGGATAATAATCATTTGAATGATAATGTAATATTCATCGGTGATTACAATGACGATGTAACTTTGTCAACTTATAACGAAGAGGTTTCACCTTATCAGAATTTTGTTGACGATAGCAATTACCTTGTCATTACCAAAACCCTTAGCGACCAAGGGGCTACATCGTTTCGATCACTATCAATGATTGACCATATCACAATAAATTCGGCATTTGTACCGGATTATTTTGAAGGAACGGAAAGGGTGGAGAACCCGAATTTTATCGGTTCATTTCTTTCAAGCACTTCCGACCACTTCCCCGTGTCTACAAGGTTTTCATTTTCGGAGAGTGTCAGCATTGATGATGAGATTGCGGGCGATCTGCCTGAGAATTTCAGCCTGGAACAGAATTTCCCGAATCCGTTTAACCCGGTAACCCAGATTCAGTTTAACCTGCCAAGTGCTCAGCAGGTAAACCTGGATGTTTACAATGTGCTGGGTCAGCGTGTGTCTAACCTGCTAAGCAATGAAGCCCGGTCGGCCGGAACACATACTGTTTCATTCGATGCATCCAGGTTTTCAAGCGGGGTCTATTTTTATCGCTTGTCGTTGCAAAACGGTGAGCAGCTGACCCGGAAAATGATGCTGGTGAAATAAAAGATCCGTATCGAAATATGCGTTAACCTGCACTTAATGAGCGGCCTCTCCAATCAAACCGCTTAAACCGCGATCAAAGGAGTTCTGCGAAATCTTCATTCTGTTTCGTATTTTTTAGTATGGAATATGATCTGAAGATTTTGTGGAACCTGCTTACTGCACTCGGAATAGGAATGCTGATTGGGATTGAACGGGGATGGAAAGGGAGAGAGCAGGAAGAAGGCGAACGGGTTGCAGGTATCAGGACTTTTACCCTAACCGGTATATTGGGAGGAATTACGGGCCTTATCTACCTTCAGACTTCCGAGTGGTTTCTTGCAGCATCTATCCTTGGATTTACAATTGTCGTGGCAGTGGCACATTTTATCAGCTCAAGAGAGAAAGAAGATATTGGAATTACCACCCTGGTGGCCTTGCTTATTACTTTTGTACTGGGAGCATGGGCTTCATTAGGAAATCATGCTTATGTATTCGGTGTTGCAGTTGTTGTGGTTGCCATTCTGGGATATAAGCCGGAGATACACAAATTTGTAAAAAACATATCAACACAAGAGATCTATGCGGGCATAAAACTCCTGATTATTTCTGTAATTCTTTTGCCTTTGCTTCCAAATGAAGGTTACGGACCCTGGAAGGCCTTGAATCCGTACTGGGTATGGTGGATGGTAGTATTAATTACGGGTTTATCTTTTATCGGGTACATTGCCATAAAACATTTCGGGAAAAGAAAAGGGGTACTTCTTACATCGTTGGCAGGCGGCATGGCATCATCAACCGCAGTAACCCTGAGTATGGCTCAAATGGCTAAAAAAACGGTTGTTGTTCCGGTATTCATGATCGGAGTACTGGTTGCTTCCCTTATTATGCTCGTGCGGGTTTGTATTGAAGTGGCTATTGTTCATTCCGAACTGCTGGTTTTGCTTTGGATTCCCATACTGGTTATGATTCTGTTCACGGTAACAGGGATGTTCTGGATGTTGAAAACCCGTTCTGAACCTGTGAAGGGGAAATCAACCGAGATAGACCTCCAGAATCCTTTTCAAATAAAAACTGCCCTTCAATTCGGTTTGCTGCTCGGCTTGATATTGTTGCTCTCCGAAGGAATGAAAGAGTGGTTCGGCGATGAAGGTATTTATGTCTTGTCGCTGGTATCGGGCTTAATGGATGTGGATGCAATTACACTTTCACTGTCCAAAATGGCAATGGAAGACCTGAACGATAAAGTAGCAGTAACCGGTATTGTTTTGGCAGTATTTTCAAATACCCTCGTTAAGGGGTTGATGTTTTCATTTCTAACCAATTTCAGGGCGAGTCTTAAACTGTTGTTTGTAATGATTCTGTCAGGTGCCGCAGGCCTTGTAACTATTATTTTCATCTGAAAAAAGGATGTAACATAAGCCTGTGCGAAAGCTCTTGTAAACAGAGTTAACATTGAAATCCGTTGAGATATTAAGCCGGCTCCTGTTTCTGAAAAAAGAAATTGTAAGGGTGATGATATCCCGGGAAATATTAATCCCTAAGATTATGCAGACAAAAATATTTCTTTCCAGAATTGAAACAAAAATCGGATCGCTGGTCGCCGGCGTCACCGATGATGCCGTTATTTTTCTTGAATTTCAGCGGGGTACCAGGGTTCAGAGAAAGCTTGAACAACTGCACGAGAATTTTACGATTGAATTACAGATAAAAAAGTGCGAGCTGCATGAGGAAGTACTATCCCAGGTAAATGAATATTTTGATGGCAACAGGGTGGAATTTGATTTGCCAATGAGAACAGTCGGTACAAAGTTTCAAAACAAGGTGTGGGAATTGCTCATGACGGTACCGGCCGGCCAAACAGTAAGCTATTCTGATGCAGCTGAATTCCTGGGCCATTATTACTCTGCTGAAGATGTGGCTTCAGCGGCAAATGCCAATCATATTATGCTTTTGGTACCCTGCCACAGGTTAGTGGGAAAAGACGGATCACTTGTAGGTTATAGCGGCGGTATTGACAGGAAACGATGGCTGCTCGAACACGAAAGAAAAGTTTCAGGATACGCGGGAACTGAAATGGAAGAAATCACTTCCAACGTAAGTTGATTGTTGCCCGTTTCTCATACGCCGTTAACGGTTCGTTTGCAGGGCAGCCAGAAAAGATGGTCATTTTCTATGTATCCGGAATTGATTCACTACAGGCCCCTTTTGCAATCTATAGGCACAAGCGGTACTGTTAACGGCTTTTTTTTGATCAGGAGTCAGGAGTCAGGAGACAGGAGTCAGGAGTCAGGAGTCAGGAGACAGGAGACAGGAGTCAGGAGACAGGAGACAGGAGACAGGAGACAGGAGACAGGAGTCAGGAGTCAG
>CAYPZI010000021.1:0-17173 GCA_964415185.1 uncultured Balneolaceae bacterium
AAGCAACACGAAGACTTCGTACCACATCTATTTAAAATTAAATTAAATAATTAAAATCGGTTTGCAGCCAACTATACTTTTTGGACAGCCTCCTACGATTTCGTTTATGCCTTACGGCATTGATTTGTTTAGCTGTAAAATGGGTGATACAGCTATATAGAGAAGGCAGTTAGTTGAAATATTATGATCTTCAATTCAAATAACGCCACCCACACTAATCCATATAGAGCCAAAATATTTTTAAATGAAATACGAAAGCCCGGATTAACTTTTCATATGGATCAGGAAAATTTTACAGAGAAATAAAAAAATTTATCTGTTTGTCGGTTAATCGGTTCGTGAGTGTACTCCATACGACAAGCCTGCAAATCCCGAAACGGGTTCAACAGCCGGTGCGTGATTGTCGAAATTTTCGCCATATTCTAACCCCGCATCTCATACGGGGCTATTCGGATTCATTTCGTCAATATGCGGATTGGTTAGTATTTCAATAAAGATCTGAGATCGCATATCGCATACCTGCTATCGTATATCATTTTTATTCAAAATTTAACATTTAGTTATTCCTGCTTCTGCCCCGGCTTTTGCGGGCACTTTCACTTCGCGACCTTTTTTGTTTAGTCACTCTCGATCCGGTTCTTCTCTTTGGATCTTTTTTTACAGCGGACCGTTCCCTTTTTACAACATTTGATTTACGAGTCCGGTGTTCCTGCCTTTCTCTTGAAAAGCGCCGGGTTTTGAATTCGCGGTTACTGTCGGACCGGTGACGCCTGTCAAAGTTGCTGTCATGAGCGTGGTGCTTCTTTTTTTGTGTGTGATGCACCTGTTTTTTGTAATGATATGACCTTTTCCGGTAATCACGCTTGAAGTCATGGGCATAGTAGCCTTTGTGAGGCTTTTTGAAAATCGTATACCTGAAATCAACAACGACAGGACTCACATGGCGGTTCCATCCGTATGGCAGCCGGTGTGCCGGAGCATACAGGTAAGCAAGCGATAATTCATCAAGCCAGACTCTCACTGAGTAATAAGGCGAGTGATAATGAGATGATCTGAATCTGTGTTTCTTGTAAGTACTGTAGCCCGCCAATCGAACCATAAGCTTATGGTCTGCATAACCATGTTGGTACCCGGCATCGTAAGCCTCATAATGCCAGAATCGGGGATCCCATTTATAGGAATAGTGGTGGCTTTTGTTAACTCCATCCATGTAACCCCTGAGATAGGAGGCTTCATAGGCATTGTAGGCGTGATATCCATGGCTTTTGAAATCGATCTGAAAATGGATATATGGCCGGAAAGACGTGTAACTGATTTCAACGTGGTGCTTCTGTGCATTTGCCGGTTCGGAAAATATCCACTGTATTACCAGAAGAATGAAAATAAATTTTATGAATCGTAACATGATAACCTCCGTTTCAGGTTGTTTTATCGTTCTGCTTATAGTTAAGCAGACATTCGGGCAGTTACCATCGCATATTGATGCATGACATGATCATGTGAGTTAGCACAGGTAATTCGAATTTATATTTCCTGGAGGGCTGAGTCAGAAGCTTTGTTGAAATCATAAGAGTTTCACGCAGGGCACGCAGAGGATATAAAATTCTCAAAGAGAATTTAAAAAATCCGTGTACTCCGTTAAATCCCTTTAATCAGCGATTCCACAACTGTGGCAACATCAAATTAGCCGCAATCCAATCCGGCCGCGCTCAAGGTCGAGCGAGATGATTTCAACCCGGATGATATCTCCCACCGAAACTACGTCATGAGGGTTTACAGCTTTCACATCATTTATTGCCATCTGTGATATGTGGAGCAGCCCGTCTTCTTTTACACCGATGTCAACAAATGCACCGAAATCTACAACGTTCCGGACGGTGCCTTCGATTGTCATGCCGGTGGAAAGGTCTTCGGCTTTGAGCACATCCTGCCTGAGCAGGGGCTTTGGCAGTGACTCACGCGGGTCACGGCCCGGCTTTTGCAGGTTTTCGAGGATCAGTTCGAGAGTGGGTATCCCGGTTCCTATTTTCTCTGCCGTCTCTTTCTTATTAATGCTTTCAGCCATCTTTTCGATTTTGTTTTTTTCGGCGGCCAGGTTTTCGATATTAATCCCGAAGAGATTGCACAGTTTTTCGGCTGCCTCATAACTTTCGGGGTGAATGGCGGTGTTATCAAACGGGTGGCTGCCGTTCGGAATCCGCAGAAAACCCGCTGCCTGCTGGAACCTGAAATCGCCCACGCCGGGAATTTCCCTTATCTGCTCCCGGCCGGTTATTTTTCCGGTTTTTTGTCTGAACTCAACAATATTTCCGGCTACATTCCGGCTGAGGCCCGATATATGCTGCAAGAGAGCGGCACTGGCGGTGTCCAGGTTAACACCCACTTCGTTCACGCAGCTTTCAACCACATCATCCAGTTTCCTGGCCAGCTTGGCCTGGTTTACATCATGCTGATAAAGCCCCACGCCAATCGACTTGGGATCGATTTTAACAAGTTCTGCAAGAGGATCCTGCACGCGCCTTGCGATAGAAATGTTGCCCCGCTGAGCGGCATCGAGTTCGGGAAACTCCTCCCGGGCTGTCTCCGAGGCCGAGTAGACCGAAGCACCTGCTTCGTTAACTATCATGTAGCTGAGCTGTTCTTCCCCGGCATGTTTCTTTCTCTCCCGGATCACATCCGCCACAAACTGCTCCGTTTCACGGCTTGCGGTTCCGTTGCCTATAGCGATAAGTGACACCTCATGCTTGTCGATCCATTTATTTAACAGCGCAGCCGACGCCTCAATCTTTTTCTGTGGTGGTGTGGGATAGATGGTCGTACCTTCGAGGTAGCGCCCTGTTTCATCAATAACGGCAACTTTGCACCCGGTTCGAAATGCGGGGTCAATTCCCATCACAACCCGGTTTTTCAGTGGCGGCTGTAAAAGCAGGTTTTTCAGGTTGGTTGCAAAAGTCTGAATGGCGTGTTCGTCGGCTTCGGCCGTCAGTTCGTTACGCAGCTCTCGCTCGAGCGAAGGCATCAAAAGGCGTTTGTAGGCATCCTCAACGGCATCCTGAAGATATGGCGTAAAGATACTGTTGTCGTTTTTAATCACCACGTCATCCAGGTTTTCAAGCGTCCGTTCTTCCCACAGTTCAAGGTTTACAAAGAGGATGTTTTCACGTTCGCCCCTGTTGATAGCCAGCACCTGGTGTGGTTTCAGGTATTTTGCGGGAGATGAAAATTCGTAGTAATCCTCGTAGTTGGTTCTGCCATCCACAGCCGGATTTTTACGGGCCCTGATCACACCATGGGTGCGAATAATGGATCGAAGCTTGTCCCTGACGTCCGTCGATTCGTTGATCCACTCGGCTACGATGTCGAGAGCTGTGCTCAGGGCAGTATCTGCATCCGGCAGATCTTTTTCGGCATCGACATAACTTTTGGCAAATTCAAGCGGATCCCCGGTTTCCGTCTCCTGCTCCCAAACCAGCTTTGCCAGTGGTTCAAGCCCTTTCTCTTTTGCCATATCGCCTCTTGTTTTGCGCTTTTGTTTGTACGGCAGATAAATGTCTTCAAGGGTTTTAAGGTCGGTGCAGTTTTCTATTTTTTTCCGCAGCTCCGGAGTCAGTTTTTTCTGTTCACGGATACTTTTCAGGATCGTCTCTTTTCTCTTTTCAAGAGATCGGTGAAACTCAAGCATGTCGCGTATTTCACGCAGGCGGACTTCGTCAAGGCTGCCTGTCGCCTCTTTTCTGTAGCGGGCGAGAAACGGAATAGTTGCACCCTCGTCAAGAAAACCGGCCACAACAGAGACCTGTTTGGGTGAGAGAGAAAGTGATGAAGCTATTTGTTTAAAAATCTGAGAATCGTTCATGGAAATAGTATATTCAAATATGCGTTTTGGTAGGGACTAAAATAACCAGTTTAAAACTTAATGACTACATGGAACAGGAACTCGCCGGGTTAAAAAAATCAGCGGAAGAATTCGCGCGGATGGGAGGGGATTCAACACTGGATTACTTTAAAAAATCGTTCAGCCTGGAGTTTAAGGAGGATGACTCACCCGTAACAAATGCCGACCGGAAGGCAGAGACCGTGATCAGGGAAGCGATCAGGAAAAAATATCCCGGACACGGGATCATCGGCGAGGAATTCGGAATTGAAAACGAGAGTAGTGATATCGTTTGGGTGATTGACCCGATTGACGGCACCCAATCATTTATACACGGCGTGCCGTTTTACACAACGCTGATCGGTATATTGGTGAACGGGTTGCCGTCGGTGGGAATCATTTATGCGCCGGCGCTCGGTGAGATGCTTAGTGCCGCCACAGGTGGAGGGGCTTCACTGAATGGCAAAAAGTGTCAGGTGCGGGAATGCAGCGATCTCGATAAAGCCACTTTTCTGACAACCGACATTGAACATGTTGAAAAATATGGCTTTCAGCTTCCATTCAGAAGGCTTTTGAAAAGCACGAGAATTTACCGTACGTGGGGCGATGCCTATGGACACCTGATGGTTGCCACGGGGCGGGCGGATATTATGTTCGACCCGGTACTGAAAATATGGGATTCTGCTGCACTTCTGCCTGTCATCACCGAGGCAGGTGGATCTTATACCGATGTAAAAGGTAAAAAATCGATTGAAACAGGAAACGCAATTTCGTGTTCAAAAGGGTTGAAGGAAACTGTGTTGAATATGTTTACCTGATAAAAATTTTTGTGAATCTTTGTGATTTAGTGTCTTCCTGGCAAAAAAGAACTCAAATGGATTGCCACAAAGGCACCGGGGCTCAAAGATCTACAATGGAGGTTTAGATTATTAAGGCAAAAATAAATTATGTCATGCAAATACGGGCAGTTATAGTCCAAATCCTGGTCTTTC
Source organism: uncultured Balneolaceae bacterium (assembly GCA_964415185.1). GTDB lineage: Bacteria > Bacteroidota > Rhodothermia > Balneolales > Balneolaceae > CAYVBJ01. Next base: position 4,867 of record CAYPZI010000021.1, read on the forward strand.
TTTTTTTTGGATCGGCGGCAGCTTATGCTCAAAAATTCGATTTTGAATCATATCCGGAGATGAATGTCTCGTTTAACCACCTGGACCTGGAATTATTACTGCATGATGACGGGAGAATTGAAGGCGAAGCGGTTTACGATGTTTCACTTAAGACCTCTCTGGCAGATACCATTCGCCTGGATGCGGTAAAAATGGATATCAAACGTGTTTTGTGGGATGGAAACCCGGCAGACTTTGTGTTTGATAAAGACCGTCTTTTGATTGTGAAGCCTGAGGGCATTGTTCCGGGTGAGGTGCATAAACTAATTGTAAATTATGATGCCAATTCCACTTTCGGTTTGCATCAAACACCTGATGAAGGAATATGGACGTCACTGCTGCCGCGGAGTACAAGCCACTGGCTTCCTGTGTTCGATCATCCCCGCGTTGCCTTTACTTCGAGAATGGCTATCACTTATCCATCCGGACAATCGGCCATAGCAACAGGAAGGGGCGGGGAGGCTGAGGTGGTATCGGTTGACTCGGAACGCGAAATATTCGTTACTGAACAGGTAGTTCCTGCTTCCGCCCTTGCTTTTGCTGTCGGGAATTTCGAAAGCTTCAGAACCATAGAAGGGTTAAACCAAATTCATTTGCATGTTTCACCGAAAGCACAGCTCAATGCAGAGCAGCGAAACCGCCTTTTTGAAGCGGCTGTTTCAGCGTTGAGGTCTGCAGAGGATAAGACGAGTGCAGGGTATCCCTGGCGTTCACTCCATCTTGTTATTCTTGAAGACAGTTACTGGGAACCGAAAAATTATGGCGCAGGCGTGGTTTTTGCCTATGGTAACCGGGGTAATTTAGATGAGCAGATCCGCTACGGGGTGACTTCACAGTGGGCGGGCGTGTATCTGCGTGAAGAAAGCTGGGGCGATTCCGAAGTTGTAAGACTTATGCAGGGATGGTTTCCGGAACAACCTTCTGAAATAGAAAAGATTCCGGATGAAAACGCCGGAGTCTATTCCGGATTTTCACCGGAAGAGCAAAATGTGAGGAGAATCTTCCTGAATGAAGATGAACAAAAAGCCCTGCAGGAAGTACTGGATCTTACAGTACCTGTGTTGTTTCGTGACCAGCCGGGAGTTTACAACTGGCATGAGTTTGCCATCGAGGCATATCGGCTGACCGGCCGGCGCCTGTTTGAATCCCCTCAAATTAAACTTGAAGTTTCCGAAAATGAGGATAAAGAAGAAAGCAGCAACATCCGCTATTTTGCAGATTATAACTGGCAGGAAAGTGAAGGCATTGTAACCATTAACATTACGGCAGACGGAGAAGCCACCGATGAACTTGTAGCGGCATCATTAACCACCGCCTACTTCGATGATACTCAGACACGCGAAATCAGTTTTAGTGGCTCGGCCGAATCCCTGGAGCTGAATGTGAATCCGACTATTGAATATATGAAGATCACGGTTCCCGAAGAAAGCGGGATCACCATTGAAGAAAAGAAACCGTTTATGTTCTGGCTGAATCAGCTCCGGCGTGATGATGTTGAGGGCAGGAAAGAGGCTGCTGTTGGATCGAGGGATTATGCGGATAACCCCGATCTGCAACTTGCGTTGCTCGATCGCCTTCGTGCAGAAGAAAACGAAGAGGTTAAGGCTGAAATCATCAGGTCACTTTCCATGGTTACGGCAGGGGCTTCGGGAACCGACCAGATTTTTCTTCAGCGATATCGTGAAGATAGCCCAGGGGTAATAAAAAAGGCTCTTATCGAGGCATTTGCCTCTTATCGCGGCAATGAGGAAGTGATAGGGAGGCTGCAACAGGCAGTACTAAGAAATCAGTCGATTGATTTAAAGAAAGCTGCCGCAGAGTCTTTGAGCCTGGTTGCCGATACGGCCAGGTTTGAAAGAATAACGGAGCAACTCATTTCAAGGGAAGAAGCACTGCCGGTGGCCGAAAAGCTTCTGCGAACCCTTGCCGGAATGGACAGGGAAGAGGAGGCCGTTTCGATGGCAGGGACTTTTCTGGGTGAACTGAATCCCTGGAAACTCCGGCAAAGCGCGCTGAAACTGATGCTGGAATTTGAAACGTCATCTTCATTTTGGGAAGAGCGTCTGCCGGCGCTGCTGTCTGATGCCGACCCCCGCATACGGTACACGGCTGCCGAAGGGTTGAAATACCTGCCGGCAGAGTCAAGAAATCAACTGATCGAATCCCGCCTTTTCGAAGAGTTTGACGGCCGTGTGGCAAAAAAATTAGAAAGTATCAAAGAAGCATCGTAAAACGGTTTACTCAGCGTCCCGACAGCCGTACTGGACGCTGAGCAAACCATTTACGCGATGCCTTGCAGAAGACCAAATTTCCTGGTGAGAAATGCGTGTTAAATCCACTTAATTTCTCTGCAAAAAATAGTGTAATCACTCTATACAAAACCACCTGAAATTCATTTAACATACCGGCAGATAAGATTCCTTCCAGGTCCGGCAGGCCTGATACGTCTGCGGGATCTTTAAAAGATTTGGCAATCAGTTTAGTGTTAAGTCAAATATGAAATACCGGTCGAAACCTGACAGGTAGCTCCTACGGAGCAAGTTGGATATTAGATTCAGCCCGGCTAATTATTTTGGCCGGTGGTTTCACGCGAAGGGCGCTAAGATTTCGCAAAGGCCGCGGTTTTGGTTCAAAGCTTGGGTTCAAAGCTCGCTGTCATTTTACCGTTTTCTATATTAAAACCTGAATTAATTGTTGAATAATAATCGGGTTTTAAAGATCCTGGTCAAACCGGATGTATAGAAGCTTCGGGTTTATAGAAACCGTGCAACCCGCGATCAACGCCGGCTCCGGCAGGAGCCACCTGTTTATAGAAACCAGGAAGGCTTAGGCAATCCAGACTCCGTCAGGAGTCACCTGCCCGCCGGGACAATATCAGTAATGCAAAGACATCCGAATCATTTTTCTATTACAAACCCATAAGCACCAATCCCGATTTTATCGGGAACAGCGTTGGGGTTGCGAGAAATTGTTCTGTGTTCACCGCTTCCAAAGTTACTGACGCTTCAGGAGAAAATCACCGGGAATACTTTCAGGTCTTTACACAACTGGCATATATGAGTTGGTACTGCATTAATGTGTTGAAGTTTTATATGTTTGATGTATCCGCTGCTCTTTTAATTAAAGCAGATCAAGCCGATTAATTTATAACAACGGCGGACACTACGGATACACAGCGGGCACTACGTGTTGTTGATAGCTACTACCTCGCCGTGATCGCTGTGAACTCGCTGTGATCGCCGTGGTAAACTGGCTATGAATTTAAACCAAGCTTGTTTCATCCATAAAAGGCAAAAAGGCACGGAGTTTTATTCACAGCTACTATCTTGCCCTGATCGCTGTGAACGAGGAGATTCCGTAGTGGTTTTTTGTTACATGTTCTGAGTTCGGCTGTAATTTTCATGTATCACAATCACTGCACGACGGGAAACTCTTTACCAACCAAGCTCAACGCTTCAAGGTGCGAAAGACGCACACTTGGAGGTTTCGCTTTACTAAACTATCGCTGCCTCAGCCATTTAAAAATATCTTTAAACCCGGCTGTGCTGCCGTATGAGAGAATGCCGATCCTGTAAATCCTGGCGCTCAGCCACATGGTTCCGGCAAAGGTGACAACCATAAGTACGATGGAGAGGCCGATTTGCCAGAAGGGCACTTCGGAGATTGCAATTCTTGTGATCATGACAATCGGCGTAAAGAAGGGAATCAGTGACCCGGCAACTGCCAGGGAACCATCCGGATTGGTTGTAGCCTGGAACATGATAAAATAGGCAATAAAAATGGGAGCCATAATCGGCAGCATAAGCTGCTGGGAATCGGTTTCGGAATCGGACGCTGAACCGATAGCTGCGAACAGGGAGCTGTAAAGCAGGTAACCAAGAATAAAGAAGATGGCAAAATAAACAATCAGCGATGTTTCAATGGTTGGAATATTGAGCATGGCCTGTACATCGGGAGCCGAATCGGGCAGATCCATATCCTGCTGAAGGAGTGCAGGGTCAGGTTCTGGCATAAACGAAGCGGCTATGGGCCCTGCAGCGGAGACCAGTATAAAGAGGGAAAGTGTCCAGATGCCAAGTTGTGTTGCCGCAAGCGCTCCAACACCGGCCATTTTACCCGTGAGAAGCTCAATCGGTTTTACCGACGAAGTAATCACCTCAATAATCCGGTTCGTTTTTTCTTCAATCACACCCCGCATGATATAGCCGCCATACCCGAAAATTGCCGCAAAAATAATGACCCCCATCATCATTCCGATAAATGAGAAAAACTCTGTGTCATCTGCCGTTTCTTCACCTTCGCTGGTAAGCTTTCGGGACTCAAATGCAATATTTTGATCAAAAATATCCTGTATGTCATCAGGAACTTCCGCTATCCTGATTCGTTCTTTCCTGATTATCTCGCGCAAATCCGAGCGGACTGAAGAGAGCAGATTGATTCCACCCGAACCGCTGTAAATAAGTTCAAGTTCTTTATCGTAACGAATATGATCATCCGTAATCACAATATAGCCTGTCAGCTCTTCCTGCTGTACAAGCGTTCGTATGGAATCAACAGGAAGACCGGATACGTCAGAATACTTCTCCGAATCAATTTCAAAAAGAGACGGGTAAACCCTGCCTGTCTCATCTTTAATGCCAATCTCAAAAGAGACATCGCTTTCCCAGATGGCAATCCCGATACCAAGCCCGATCATCAGCAGAAATCCGACAGGAACCAGGATGGTAGCCCAGATAAACCCCTTGCTTTTAAAACGGGTTAAATATTCGCGCTGCAGCACGAGTAAAACTTGTCGCCAGTTCATGTGGTTTCCTCTGTTTGAATATTATCTTCGCCTACGGTAGAAATAAAAATTTCGTTCAGGGAGGGCTCAACGAGTTGAAAACGATGTATTTCGGCTTTTTCCATCGCTTTTTTCAAAATATCCTGGGAATTCAGCCCATTCAAAATGCGTATTTCAGCAAAATTGGTTGAGCGGTTGTTGATTCTCACATCCGGCAGTGTATCCAGGAACGAAGGGTCGCCTTCAAATTCCAGCAAGACCGTGTTTTTGCCAAAATTCTTTTTGATTTCCCGGAGGTTACCTGTCAGAACCACACGTCCCTTATTAAACAGGCAGATATCGTCACACATCTGTTCAACCTGTTCCATCCGGTGGGTGGAAAAAAGGATGGTTTTTCCCTTGTTGCGGATTTCAATGATAATCTCTTTCAGAAGCTCACTGTTAATGGGGTCGAGGCCGCTGAAGGGTTCATCAAAAATATAAATATCCGGATCGTGTACAATGGTAGCGATAAACTGGATTTTCTGGCTCATTCCTTTTGAGAGTTCGCCCACTTTTTTCTGAAGCCAGTCGTGGGCGTTAAATCTTTTCAGCCAGTACCGGATTTTTTCCCTGGCCTGGCCGGCGCTGAGGCCCTTCAGGCGCGCCAGGTAGAGAAGCTGCTCGCCAACTTTCATCTTCTTATAGAGCCCTCTCTCTTCAGGCATATAACCGATCATTTTTTGCGTCTCGGGACTGACAGGCCTGCCGTTGATTGTAATTTTCCCTTCGTCCGGATCGATGATATAATTGATCATTCGAATCGAGGTGGTTTTACCTGCTCCGTTTGGGCCGAGCAATCCGAAAATGCGTCCCTTTTCAATAGAAAAGCTGACATTTTCAACGGCCTGCGTTTCCCCAAACGACTTGGAAATGTTTTCGAGAACGATTACACTCATGAAGTGATAAATTTTTGTCTGATTATACGAAAATTGGTTGCAGTATGCATAATCTTTTTCTTAATTGTAATTTAGACTGAAATCAAAATCATAGATAGAAAAAATTTCGAATCAGGATAATTTATGAAAATTATACATGCCTCGGCGGAGTGTTATCCGGCGGCAAAAGCAGGTGGATTGGCTGACGTAGCCGGGTCGCTCCCAAAATATATGAATAATCTTGGGTTCGAAGCTTCCGTGGTGATGCCACACTACATGACCGAATGGATAAATTCGGCATCGACGGAATTGAAATATGAAGGCAGGGCACCTTTCGGCAGTTCCAGTTTCGCTTTCCGTGTATTTCTTGTTACAAATCCCGATTTAGGCTTTGATCTCTTCCTGATTGACATACCCGGGCGCTTTGACCGGCCAGGCGTTTACATTGATCCCTGGTCCGGTTTTCCATACTGGGATGAAAAAGAGCGATTTTTCTGTTTTCAGATCGCACTGCTCGAGTGGCTGAAAGAGTCGGGCCAAAACCCGGACATCATTCATTGCCACGATCATCACAGCGCGCTGATTCCGTTTATGGCTGGCCACTGTTTCCGCTACGATATTTTTTCGGATACCCCTACCATACTTACGATTCACAATGGTGAATACCAGGGCCGCTATCATCTGAACGACTACATGCTGCTTCCGGCATTTAATCTTGAAAGCCAGGGTTTGCTTGAGTGGGATAACGGCATGAATTCACTGGCTACCGGTATAAAAACAGCCTGGCAGGTTACCACGGTTTCGGAAGGTTATATGGATGAACTGCTGGAATTTTGTCATGGGCTCGAAAGCCTTTTGCAGCACGAAAAACTGAAAACCAGGGGAATTGTAAATGGAATCGACGAGGATTACTGGAACCCGAAAACGGACTCTTTTCTGAAGAAAAATTTTGATCTGAGAAACTATAAATCAGGTAAAAGAGAAAATAAAAAGAGACTGCTTGAAGATTTTCAGCTTGAGAATGACAAGCCGATTTATTCTTTTATCGGACGGCTGGTCAGAGAGAAAGGAGCTGACCTTCTTCCCGATTTGATTACTTCAATTCTAAATTCGGGACTTGAAGCCAACTTTATTGTCCTGGGTACGGGTGATCCTTCTCTGCATAACTTTTTTCAGAATCTTAAAAGTGAACATATTGGATATTTTGATACGCGGCTGGAATACAATGAAGCCCTGGCTCACCGAATCTATGCGGGTAGTGACTTTCTGCTGATGCCCTCGCGGGTGGAGCCGTGTGGGCTGAACCAGATGTATGCGATGAAATACGGAACCATTCCAATTGTAAGGGCAACCGGCGGGTTGAAAGATACCGTGAAAGATTTGTCGGAAGAGGATGGATATGGATTTTTGTTTGAAAATTTCAATCTTGAGGATTTGAGACATGCTATAGAAAGATCAATCGAATTGTTTGAAAACCAAAAAAAGTTTGATCATGTAAGAAAAAAAATTATGAAGCTGGATTTTTCATGGGAGAAATCGGCTGAAAAATATATTGAACTATACCTTGAACTGATAAACCTGAAAGAGTAACTATGAAAGAGCAAACCGTTGCCATGATTCTCGGAGGCGGAAGGGGTACCCGCCTTCACCCGTTAACCCGCCATCGATCAAAACCTGCCGTGCCGATTGCAGGCAAATACCGTTTGGTGGATATACCGATCTCAAACTGCCTGAATTCCAATATCAGGAAAATATTTGTGCTGACCCAGTTTAATTCTGCCTCGTTGAACAGGCATATAAAAAATACGTATAACTTTGACCTCTTTAGCAGCGGTTTTGTTGATATCCTTGCCGCTGAGCAGACACCCAAAAGCCAGCACTGGTTCCAGGGAACGGCGGATGCCGTAAGGCAGTCTCTGCATCATATGCGTAATGTAGATTTTGAATATGTACTTATTCTTTCGGGTGATCAGCTCTATCAAATGAATTACAGTGAAATTCTTCAACGGCATATCAAACAAAAGGCAGGCCTGACAGTAGCAACCATACCTGTGAATGCCCATGATGCCACCGGCTTCGGTATTATGAAAACCGGCAAAAAGATGGAAATTGAGGCATTTGTCGAAAAACCGTCATCTGATGAACTTGATAAATGGAAGTCGGAAACGCCGGAAAATATGAAAAAGCAGGGAAAAGAGTACCTGGCTTCGATGGGTATTTATGTGTTTAACAAAAGGGTATTGCAAAAACTTTTTGATGAAAACCCGGAAGCTACCGACTTCGGGAAGGAGATTATACCCAAAGCCATTCAAGAAGGAACCAAGGTAATAAGCTATGAATTTGAGGGCTACTGGACAGACATCGGAACCATCCGGTCGTTTTTTGAAGCGAACCTTGCGCTGACGGAAACACTTCCGGCATTCAATCTTTATGACAATGAAAAGCAGATATATACAAGGGCACGTCTCCTGCCGGCATCCAAGCTGATGGGAACCAACCTTGAGCACTCCATCGTGGCCGAGGGCTGTATCATCGAGGCAAGCCGGATCGAACATTCGGTTGTTGGAATCCGGTCTCGTATCGGGAGAGGTACCACAATCGAGCACTCCATCCTCATGGGTAATGACTATTTTCCAACACGGCGTGATATCGAGAGCCAATCACCCGACAAACCGCTGATGGGTATCGGCCAGCGCTGTTATATCAGTAATGCGATTGTGGATAAAAATGTGCGTATCGGTGATGATGTGAGGATTGTAGGCGGCAGTCATCTTGAAGATGGAAAATATGACAAGCATTATGTGGTTGACGGGATTGTTATAATCCAAAAAGGTACGGTGATACCGAACGGGTATAGTATTTAGAAATAATCCGGCTGATATTCATCGGATGACTTGTTCAAGTATTAATTGAAGGGGTTGCTCGTTTTTAGTCATCCGATGAATTTTGCTCCAGATACCGGTTAACTCAAACCGGGCTTTTTTTTCCGGATGAAAAAAGGCTGAATTCAGATTTCACCTCTCCGGGATGGATTTTGAATCTGCCGCCAAGTGCAAAAACAGTAAACAAAACGAAGCTGAATATTTTTTCAAGGGCTGCAATCGAGCCAAACAGCCCGAACACCGCGGCTTCCGGTACCCCGAGATTTCCCGACATACCAACACCCAGGCCCACAAATATTAATTGTTTGTTTGAAACGGGGATTCTTGAAACCACCACCATTAGGGCGGTATAGGTAATCCAGACACCGGCAGGGACCCCGGGAATGGCAATCATCCATAAAATCACCTGTATCAGCAAGCCCGAAATCATCCGGATCATATGCATACCGCCGACAAAGAGGGTCATGCGCAGGGAAGTGGAATAGACATACTCTCTGAAGTGCCAGGCAAGGGAGAAAAAAACAACTACTGCGACCGCACCGGCAGCAAAATAGAACAGGTTCAGATCACCCATAAGCTGTTGAAACTCTACCTGCCCGACAATAATAAAGCCGATTAAAAGGATCACACTGAGAATATTGGTACTTCCGGCCGAAATAATGTTATAGTCGCGTATGGTTTCAACAATTTTCCTCTTTTTTTCCCGGACATTATTTCGCAGCCAAGCGTAGAGATATACTTCTCCTGTATACCCGAGAACTTCGGCATTCATCACTCGCTTGATAAAAAAGATGGGAATACCTTTTAAGGTATTGAATACCCATGTAGTACGATAAATGATGATCTGGATGACCGGGTTTGTGAGGTAGAGCAATGGAAAGATCAGGTAAAAAAGTGGTGAATCAGGCAGATGGCTGATCACTTCCTGCCAGCCGATCAGGTATAATTTATAACCCAGCCAGGCAACAATAACGGCAATGAAGGCAAAATGCGAAATCTTTAATGACCGTCTACCTGCTTCTGAAGCAAAAACAGACTGCAGCCGGTTGCGAAGCTTTATCCATTTTCTCAGTATCCTGATCATGTTTAACTATTTCTGACCGCCTGTTGAGATTAATTGTAAAGAGTGTTGTCAATTATGATAATAAAAGAAAGAGCAATTAGATATGGTATTTTTATCAAAAAAGAAGGGAAAATACCTCTCCGGAACTATCCATTCCGGAGAGGCGGAGCTATTGCTCGATGTCTACCATAACTCGAGATTTAGAAGGGTTTATAGAAGAACCACACTCCATTTGAGAAGAATATCAAAGGCAAAATCAGCATATTTATAAAATAAATTATTTACGTAAAAACTTTAATTTGCATAAATAATATGACTAATATTTTTTAAATACAATAAAAAATAAATAAAAAATATTAATTATATTAATTTATAGTTTCTAACTGATTGATCGGGAGAAACTTAGAGATTACGCCTGGGATATTGAAGAGATTCGCTCTAAGATGCAGTGCTCATCAAAAGTGTTATCACTATCGGGGTGGTCAGGCATCGCGGCGGGTATCTATGCATTAACGGGCGTTTAATCAGTCTCAAACAAATAGATACATATTTAATTTGTAAATTAAATAACGTTATGAACATCTGTGTTATCTTATTAATGAAAAGACCCATTAACATTTGAGAATTTACCATGCTTATGAAACGAATACACTTATTAGCCGCTGAGCTGTTCAGCTATAGTTATGACAATTATGTCGGCCACCTGGGAGTCAATCTCCGGTTTGACAGGTATATGCCTGAAGATGCAGCATTACTGGAGCAGGCAGAAAAAGAAGGATGGAGCGACGAACAGATTGCCGCCGAATCCGATTTCAAACCGGAACACATACCCGATTGGAAATACTCAAAAGTACTTCGTTCCCGGGCTGATAAAATCTCTGAAATTGAATTTATGTAATGATTACGTGAACATGTTTTTACACCGTCGGTTTTTCCGGTAAAACTTTGATTGATGCACGTGTCTGTTACCGGGCATCAATGATATCAGCATCATAAACCTTCACATCGGCCCACAGATGGCTGTAGGTGTCGATGAACTCTTTGTGGTCGGGATGTTTGTCATACCCCTCATAATCATCCATGGTTTCGAACCACGTATAAATAGAATAGGCAAAAGAGTGGTCGGTTACATCGCGTTCTGCGGTCCCTGCCGGTATTCCCATTTCCGAGTGATGGATTTCGGGTATTTCAAGCAGTTTTTTCAATCCTGTTTCGAACCTCTCAATTTCCTCAGGAGTAACGTCGTCTTTAAGATAGAAATAAACGGTGTGTTGCAGCATATTAATTGTGGCTTCGGTTGTGTTGTTTGTTTGGGGCTGTCCGCCGGAAGGCTGACATGCCGATAATAAAACTGCAAACAAACTTATCGTAAGTAGGTGGTGTAAAGTAATCATCTTAAATTTTGTTTGATTTTGATATGACTGAGGCTTTGTTTTTATAATCCTCTAAAATACACACTCCTGCATTTTTAGCAAGATTTGATCAAGACCTGATTCATACTTTTGTCATGTCAACGGTAAACCCGCAAAGTTTTATCCCGAAGTTGCTTCTATTTATCTAATGTACTGCCATTTCAGAAAAGAAACTTTGCGGGTTTCTTACGACAGATTATATTGGACACAACACTATTTTATAATTGAAAATTTAAACCCGGAATTTGGCGCAATGGAAAAAAACAGATGCGGCTGGTGTGTAGGTGACCCTCTTTATGAGCAATACCATGATCGTGAATGGGGAGTCCCAGTTTATGATGATGACAAGTTGTTTGAATTTTTGATCCTTGAAACATTCCAGGCAGGATTGAGCTGGATTACCATACTTCGCAAGAGGGAAAATTTCAGGGCGGCACTGGATGGGTTCGACTATCAAAAAATTGCACGTTATGGAGATGAAAAGATTGCAGCACTCTTGCAGGATGAAGGAATCGTACGAAACAGACTGAAAATCAATTCTACGGTTACCAATGCGCAGGCTTTTATGAATGTGCAAAAGGAGTATGGAAGCTTCAGCAATTACATTTGGGGATTTACCGGGGGCAAACCGGTCAAAAATAAAATAAAAAATTACCGGGAGGCACCGGCTAATACCGAATTATCAGATAAAATCAGCCGTGATTTGAAAAAGCGGGGCTTTAAATTTGTCGGGAGTACTGTTGTCTATGCACATATGCAGGCAACGGGCATGGTTAACGACCATGAAATGAGCTGTTTCCGGTATCATGAAGTATCATGAAGGATTATTTTTCAGCACAATCCAGTCAATACAAAAAATTTTGACAATCCCTGAAATAAAATGATCAGCTTTTATTCGGCCACTCTACCCCGGATTCTATGGGAATGTTTTTTTCCAAGTCTTATTATAAAGGTTCAAACTCATCACCCGGCACTCCGAAAGCAAGGTGCCCGTAGCCTTCTACGCCGTGTAGTGATATCGGGTTTCTATCTGCTTCAGTCCACGGCCAGGCCGACCTCCATCGCGACCTGCTCTTCATCATCATCGGACTCGACCTCCACAGGCTCCGCCAGTAGGACGCGATCGGGCTCGACCGTGGTGCCTTCTTCTGGGCCTGCAGGCGCAACACCCAGCAGTTGATCGCGCACTGCGGCAGCCCGTGCTTGACCAA
>CAYPZI010000021.1:17183-29311 GCA_964415185.1 uncultured Balneolaceae bacterium
GTCGGTGACCGGCTGCATGGCGATTACCTGCTCGGCAAGATAGGCGCGGTATGCCACTTCGTCTAACTCTGAATCGCCCTCCCGCTCCTCATCAGTTTCACGTCTAAATCTTTTACGGACCTCATTTAGGGCGGTATCCGGATAGGCGCTTGAGAAAATCGCCTCCATCGCGTCCTGCGTCGATTTAGATGTCAGGTCCGGGGACGAGACCTCGCGCCCCTGCTCGCGCAACCGCTCGGTGAGTTGCTTGACGGCGCGTTGGCGCTTGAGTGGCGGCCCGTCTACATCCGGATCGAAAGGCCCTGCGAGCTTTAGTACCAGCTCCGGACGCTTCGCCAGAGCCTCGCGTAGTAGCCCGACGTTCTGGTGCTGGGGTGGTGTCAGGTCACTTCGGCCCGCCGGGAACACAATCCTTTGCAGATCCTCTTCACCTGCCCCGACCAAATTCGCCAGGAAACGGAACGGCGCACTGACGATGTTGCCAATCGCGTCACCGATGGCACTGCGGATCGCACCCCCCAATTCGAACTGGGAATCGCCGAGATCTCCAGTAACCGGGATCTCAATCTCGATCATTCCATCGCTGTCTTTAAGGAGAGCGACAGCGAGGCCGAGTGGAAGGTTCATCGCATCCGGGCTCTCAACCTTTTCTCCCAGCTTCAAATCGTACAGCACGATATCATTTTCGCCCTTCAGCTTGCCGTTGGTGAGGCGGTAGGTGAGATCGAGATCCATACGGCCTTCTGCGATTTTACGACCGGCAAAGTCGACCGTGTACGGCGAGTAATCCGGCACTACCATATTTCTAAATGTTAATTTGACGTTCGTGTCCAGCCCCGGTTGCCAGGCGTGGATAGCGCCCTCGATGCGCGCTAAACCGTGTTCGGCCACCTGACCTTCGAGCTGTACTTCAGCTGGTGTCTGTGTGTCCGAAGCCAGGGTGGAGATTTCGCCGTTTAGCTCGCGGATGCGCGTCGAAAATGGCAGTGGCAGTGAATGGTCTGCGAACTGAAGGCGACTGTTGGCCAGGACGATGCCGGCGATGCTGAGGCGTATCGGGGCAACGTTTTCACTGTCATTCCCTTTGGGGTCGGAATCCTCTGCCTTGCCGCGCGCCACGAGCAGGCTATCGAAATTCGTACTTTGATCCTTGTGGATGGTCACCCGGGCAAAGCTGCCTTCTATGGACACGCTTGAGGCCTCGATGCTGCGCTCACCGGCGCTTAGGGCGAGCTGTTCAATCCGGAGCGCTCGCCAGCGCAACAGCGGATCGGCGGCATCCAGAGGCACGAGATTGAGTCCCGCCACTCCCAAACTGCCGCGATAGGCCAGAGGCTCGTCAGCGCTGACGGACACCTGCCCGTCAAGGCTCACGCTGCCGCTATCAATGCTCACCCGCGCGAACTGTTGTACGTAAGGCCGGGCCGGGCTCAGGGCGAGCTTCTCCAGGCGAAGATCGCCGTTTGCCACGAAGTCCGGCGACACCCGCATATCTCCTTCAAACGAAAAGTCACCTCCCGCATCGAGCTGGCCTGCGAAACGGACCGGGAACCGGGTTTTCTCATGCAGGGCGGCATCTTTCAGCGAGAGTTCAAAGCCCTGCATTATGATTGTGGCAATCGAATCGGGATTCAGGTGATCGGTAAAGTGAATCATGCCTTGCGTGACGTCCAGATCGCGGATCACCAACGCCGGCATCCCGTCGTCTCCTCCCTTGCCCGACGCGTCCTCCAGCAGCCGGGTGAAGCGCGTCTCACCCGAAGTGAAGCGCTCTTCTCGAGCCACCGGGGCTTCGAGGCGCACAGCCTGAAACGTCCATGCCCGGTTAATGGCGCTGACCAGCCCAAAATTAACCCGCAGTTGGTCGAAGGCGGCGAGCTTGTGACCATCAGTGTCAGCAAGGACGAGGTCGTTCACCTCCAGTGTGAAGGTATAGGGATTGAAATCAACATCGCCGATGAGAAGCTCGCGACTAAGGTCCTCCCGTACCTTATCCTCCGCGATCCAACCGGCGAGCCACGGCACCAGAAAAAAGCCCGCAAGCGTATACAACGCGACGGCCAACACCGCCCAGAAGCGAAACCGGCAGACATTGATCCAGTAGCTGCGCAGATATTCCCATAAGCGCGATAGAAATTGATTACTCATAGTGATTTAATTAATTAGTTATAATATGTAATCATACTTCCAAATATAATCTGGCAATTCATCTACATTATATAAAATTTTTGTAAACCCCATCATAAGGCTTAGAAATTATCCTCTTCATCACCTTAAACATTAGACATAAAAGAAATAAAAAACCAGAAAAGCCCGGCTTTTACTTCAAAAATTAAAATGATTGGGCTGGTAATTCGATTGGCATACTACACCTGCTTAAAAAAGGCGCTGATATCTATACCGTGAGTAAAATCATGGGCCATTCCACACCGGCGGGTACCTTACAGTTTTACGATCACACCACAGCGCTAAACTACCGTCATGTGGCAGAAATGATTTAAAAGCGCCTATTTTCTTTTAAAATTGATTTTAGCGGCCTGTTGAAAATTGACGAGGCTTAAGGATGGGAGGAGACAGCCTGGAAAATCCATCTTTCATTTAGGGAAGATATGTGTCAGCTTACCGGTCGGTTGACGGAAGACAAATACAAGGGCTCACATGAGCTAAATAGCGAAAGTCATCAAACAATTTTCAGCGAATCCCAAACAGATTCAAAACATCAAAGAGAGCTTGTTTAGTAAACGGGACACGTATCTCCAGACCATAGAGAAGTCATTTTTATCGGGTGATATGAAGGAGGTGTATATAGAGGTGCTTGATAGAAGGTTTCAGGTTCTGCAAAAGTAGGGGAAAGATTTGGGTCAAATAAATCGAAACAGGCCTCAATATCCGTCATCAAAAATTGGTTCACCCACAGTATCAATGATTACTGTATTGAATTCTGTGTCAAACCACTCATAAAACAGGTTGAGTGTAAGAGGTTTGGGCCACAATCCCGGATCGGTGTACCACTCCTCCAGCTCTGATTCAAATAGCTGCTTGAAATTCAGTTTGACCCAGGCCTGTTGAGTCTCTTTACTCTCTCCATCCTCATTTGAACTCAGGTACACGGTGCGTTCTGTATTTACATGTTCCTCGGTAATGATTATTGAATCCTTAACTGGATCGGCCTTATTAATCCATTGGATGGCAGGCTTTTTGTATCGCAAGAGAAGAGCGGTTCGGTTGAGCATGGTTTGATTTTTTTAAATATTTCTAATGATTAGAAGCGTTTCTGATTTTAAACCAATACCCTTCTTCTTATTCTTAGCTGATTGCTATTTCAATTACTTTTCCTCTATTTCCTCTTTTATCAAATTAAGCCAACCTTCAACTTTGTCTAAGGTCAAATCACCATGCACCATAGCTTCAGCCATACTTTTTTGTACCTGTTCTTCCAGTGATAGAATGTTTAATACCCTTTCCTTCAGTGTTTTGTTTTCACTTATTATTTGATTGATTTCACGACCAATTACCCTGGCTCCAATTTCAATCAAATCGGAATCTTCATCAAATAGATCATTATGCTCTTCCCAGATCATCTCCTTTTCAATTTCAAAATAATTTTCAATGATTTGAGCAATGTCTTGGGGATCTTGGGTTCGCTTTTCATGGCGATCATCATAGGCAATCAGCTTTAATAATAGTATGGCCGGAAGTGTTGCCACCTTAAACTTCAAGTCATCACCTTCGTCCTTAACTTGTATCGTTGCTTTCCTGAATACCTCTTCAAAGCCGTTCACAAAAATTGGACTATCCCAATTTTCATCAGGTATAACAGCCTCATCGATACTGATCTCACCAAATGGAATGATGTCGATGTTAAAAGTAAATGGAGTCTGTAGTCGGAAAGGCACATCTTTTATTTCAGAAAATCCATGATTGCTAATGAGATCTTCTAAAAGCTCATCATATTTCTTTTTTTCTGATATATAAACAGCAAAATCGACATCTCGCGTAGCCCGAGAATCAATTTGTTCTTTAGCATACCAAGTATCCCTCGCAATGGCCCCAAGCAAATAAAAATCTATTTCACATTTTATGAATACTTTTTCTACTACTTGTAGAAGTTCTTTGAGCTGGTCTTGCCTCAGATCCTCAAGCTTTATCTGCAGTGGTTTTCGCATAGATTTCTTCAGCTATTTTGATATTTCTCGGATCACCGGTGATCATCAAATCAGTATAAATAACAAGGCAAGGAGCTATATTTGGCAGATCATTTTGTATCGTCCAGTAAGGCTCTCGAATTTCAATTTTCCCATTTTCATCAGGCATAAGCTTGAATTTCTTCATAAGCTTTGTACGATTCTTTTTGGTATAGAGAATGTATTCCACAGGTTTGAGATCATTCGTTAAAAGATCAGCTGCCGGCTCACCTCCCCATTGATCTTGCTCACCTAATGGCAGGTTCTTCCAGTTTTGTTCGCCCGCTTTATTCATAAAATTAAATCTACCTTTTTGAATACGAGGTATTAGTTCATCTGCAAAGGCCGTAATCCATTGATCTAATAACTTATCTCTGTTTTTCAGCTTAAGAGCCTCTTTATTTTTGGCGTAAACGAAGTCATGCTCTTTCAGCCCATCCAAAACATGTTTTATATTTCCAAGAGCCACATCTGCAGCCTCAGCAATATTTCGATACGTTCGATTTAGCCAAGCTTCATCATGAAGAAAAAGAAAAACGACTTTTAACCCGGTTTTGGTAAAGGCCCGGTTTTTCTTTTGCTGAATGGGAGTTGTGGTGTGACGATCAATCCATAGAAGGGTTTCCCCTTCTTCTAAATGAATATTTCCAGCCACATCTATCCAATCAATCCCAGCCTCATTCAAGAGCTTTTTTATGTTGGGATATAACCGTTCGGCCACCAAAATTAGGGGGCCTACTTTATCTTGTAATTCTTTCAATTGGGAAATATGGTGTTTACGAATCTCCCTTTTGATCTCCGCATTTCGGAGAATGGCTTTCTTTTTATTTAGGTTGAATGTCACCCTGGCATCAACTCTATAATTATTATCAGGGACATAGATCTCCCATTCCGCCTTATGGCCGATCTCTTTTGGAAGATTCGCAAGTGCTTTTTCAAGGATAGCCTGTTCCATTTGTTCACTTTTTTGTTCTGTTCACGAATCGTGAACATTTATAATTAATGAACAAAATAGCTGAATAGCAACATGAAATAACTTTCAGGCTTTAAAAACTGGACGAATTTCTTTACCCGGATGAACCGGTAAAACCGCCAGGAAATAGGTGCGTTCAGCACCGGTTATTTCATGCAAAATTTAAATAAAGGAACTCTTACTTAAGAAAATCACCAAAAACTTAAATAGACAACCTTCTTATTTAAAGCAAATCCGTTTTTCTTAAATATGAAGTAGCTATTTCGGAGATCTCTTATGGAGTAATTTTTCAATTTTGGCTGCTGATCCAGTTAATTCGGTTACGTTGTAGCCTTGTAAGTGGAAGAGTTTGATGTCGGACATTTATTCATTTTCTAAACTTATCGGGCTTTTTAATGGAGAAGATTCAAATATCTCTTCCGGGTTAATAAGAGGCATTACAAATTCTGATAGAAGATTTCCCTCTGATTTAGCCGCCATTGCTCCACGAGTCGTAGATATTGCAACGCTTAGTAATGTTATCGCAAGGTTTTTGGGGAGTGTAAACTGACCTTCTGCATCAAGTAATTTCTCTATCCCGGATAAGTGATAAATAGTCATCGTATGAACAACTCCTAACACATGCTTGGCATCCTTCCCTAATTGAGCTTTGACTTCCATATCAATTGAAAAGGTGCTTTTTTCGAGATCTACATGTGGACGAAACTGCAATTGGTACCCAACATTCTCTTTATTGAAATTCTTAGGAGGCTTTTCAAATGAATAGGATAGAATCTCAAACGAGTTCAATCCAAATGAAATTGAAATGTTTTTATCTTCAGCCACTTTAACTAAAATATTGGTTACATTTTTTTTCGTTCATCATACGGCTCTTTATAATTCAACCGGTTGCCCGTTTTAATACTATAAATTTGACTTTTCTGAGGTTTTTCTTCAACTTCTTCTTGTCCCTCACCTTCCAAACGATATTCTTGATTCAGGGCAGATTGTTGAATTTTGAAATGATTGGCCAGATTTCGAATGACACTCTTAGACATCCGTTTTTTATAATTCAGAATCTCAGAGATATAACTTTTTCCTACCCCTGCAATTTCTGCAAGATCGTTTTGAGATAATCCATGGTCTTGCTTCAGGGTTTTGATCAGCTCAACCGGATCCATTTCCTTCGCTAACCGATGTTCATCATCCCAGGTTCTGATAAGCAAAGTAAGCAGTTCGATTTCATCTTCACGTTCTTCAGCCTCATCACCGAATACCAGCTCTTCGAGGATTTCACAATATTCATAATATTGTTCCTCATTTTTTATGATGGTATATCTTAAGTCTGCCATTGTTTCTATAATTAGATTTAGATATAGTCTTTAAAATTTTCTGCGGTGTATTGTTCGTCTTTATTACATACATCGGAGTATTCCGCATGTGTTCCTATCCAAACCACAAACAGGAAAACAGATTTATTCCCAAACCGATATTTACAGATGACCCGATAATCATTCCCACTTATATTAAATTTAACTCTGTTACTACTCTTACCAAGCAATTTTACACTGCTAAAAGTATTTTTCATATCATCAGGCTTCTCCCAATCTGCTTTTCTTATTTCATCTATCCAATTTTCAAACGAAGAAATGGAAGCAGCATGTTTTTGGGCAAAATTTCTGACGGTATGTTCTTTTAAAAGGTTAACTTTCATTTAGCAAACGTTTCTAAACTACAAAAAAGTTCGCAAATAGCGAACATGTGTGATTTATAATTCTTCCCGGCATGAAAATGCACTTAAAAAACCACCTCATTCAACTCCTCCCTCACATTTCGCCAGCCGGGGAGGTGCATATTCAGCAGGGCTTTAAACCTGTCGTTGTGATGACGTTCTACGAGGTGAAGCATTTCATGAAGTACCACGTAATCAAGACAATGTACAGGTTTTTTTGCCAGTTCCAGGTTGAGCCAGATGCGCCGGTCTTCTGTCTTGCAGGAACCCCATTTCGTTTTCATCTGACGGATACCCCATTCCTCAACGGATACGTTCAGTTTTTGCTCCCACCTGCCGATCAGTCCGGGGATCTGGCCTTTCAGAATCTCCCGGTACCACTCCTTCATCACCTTTTCCCGCCTGGAACGGCCGCTGCCGGGACGCACATATAAATCAAGATATTTTTTGTTCCGAATGTGAACACGTGGCGGGTTATCTTCTTCAATGATGTTCAACAGGTATCTTCGCCCCTGAACCCAATGGCTTTCTCCCTGGATGTATTCACGGTCCGGCTCCCGAATCTGGGAATGAATATTGCTGACATGCTTCCTGATCCATCCAAGTTTGGATATGACAAACAGCCTTAACGATTCTGTCCTTACCGTTTGAGGTGAAGAAAGCCGTACCCTGCCCGTTGGCGGGTAGACGGCAAGGTGAATATTCCGGATGTCTTTTTTGATGACATCCACACGAATGCCGGATACATCGATATAAAACTGCTCAGTACTCATTTTGATTTTTTATCACATCCATTATAAATCCAATGTTCATGTCTTCAGGTATGTGTTTATTTAACGCATTCCGAAGCTGCCGCTCCTTGATTTTGTTTTCCCGCCATCCGTCTTTGGCTGTATATTTAATCGTTTCATCAATTGTAAGGGCAAGCTCCCGGTCGTTATCAAGGGTGTCATACAACGCTTTTTGAGCTTCGGATTTGACATCGGCAGGGTATTTTTCCTGCCCGTCCATTCGCTTAACCTGTCTGGCCAGTTGTATTAACTGCTGCAGATATTTTTCATAATTTTCCGCCTCTTTTTTTCTAAGCCGGATCAGTTCCAGAAGCAATTCCGACATCTTATCATAATATTTCGGGTTGCCGGGACGCTTTTCAATAATTACTTTCCTGATATTGTTCTCAATGGTCTCGGCGACAGCTTCCTTGTCTTTTTTGATATTTTTAGACAGCACATCATCCAGCCCCGATATGCCTTTTTCTACAATCAGGTCTACCAGGGTAAAATCATCAAGAGCTGAAATCTTGCGGCTGTGATCGGCATCGATATACATATCAATCAGGTTTCTCATTCCCGGTTCGTAAGATTTAAGGTCAATATAGTCTCCGCTTGCCTGTTTGATCTCCTCTTTCAGGTCGGAATAAAAGGTGACTTGCCTTTTGATATCCTCAGCTTCTTCAGCCGAATAACCGGCTTTATCCATCTCATTGGCGATATCCGCATACGCCCTAACCAGTGAGGATACCATTTTATACAAATTAATACGTTTTTCCTCATCTTCTTTCAGCTCCTCTTCTGACTTGTCTTCAAAATCACAGCCAAAAAATTTCCGGAACTCTTTTTGTGTACGGGGATGAACCGGCTCGCATAAAGCAGCCACCTTATCGAGGGTAGTATCCAGCTTCTGCCTGGCCTGTTGGTACCTGTCCTTGAGCAGGCCTTCCACATCACCGCTGTCGTACCCTTCAAAAGCACCGCTCGTATAGGTACTGATCGATTTCTCAAGGCTCATGAACAGATCCTTGTAATCGATGATGTAACCGTATTCCTTACTCTCATCATCCAAACGGTTTACCCGGCAGATGGCTTGAAAAAGGCCGTGGTCCTGCATCGACTTATCGATATAGAGAAAGGTGGCCGGGGGGGCATCAAAGCCTGTAAGCAGTTTATCAACCACAATCAGAAGCTTCATTCGAGCCGGTTCATTAACGAACTTGCGTTTGGCATCATCCTCAAATTCTTCGGTGGTTTTTCTGTCCAGCATCTCCGTGTAGACCCTGTACTTAATCTGCTCTTCGGTTTCGCCTTCGCCGGTTTCCTCGCCTTTGATGTCGTTGATATTGGGAACATACGAGGTAACCACAGCACAATACCCTTTCAAATCCGTATTCTGAAACAATTGATAGTACTTACACGCCTCCAGCACAGATGATGCCACGAGCATGGCATTTCCTTCTCCCGATTTCAGGCGAGGCCTTACCCGGAAATCCTTGAATACATCCTGAACCACTTTTTCAAGCCTTGAGCTGGAACTGAGGACCTTTTTCAGGGTACCCCAGCGTTTTTTCAGTTCCATTTTGGCAAGGTCATTCAGTCCACGGGTTTCAGCTTCAAACCATTCGTCTATGCTCTCCTGGTCGGTGATACGCTGATCAATATCTCGCGCCTCGTATCTCAGATCGAGTACCACATTGTCATCTACCGCTTCATCAAACTTGTAGGTATGAATATAGGGGCCAAACACCTCAAGGCTTGTTTTTTTATCTTTCTTCAGCAGCGGCGTGCCGGTGAACCCGATAAACATGGCATCGGGAAGTATGGCTTTCATTGCTTTATGAAGCTTGCCGGATTGTGTGCGATGGCACTCATCCACAAATACGTAAATATCACCCCTGGCTTTAAAGTTTTTGGGAAGGTGTTTTTGGATATCTTCCAGGTAATCATCCACATCACCGTCATCACGGGCTCCAAACTTGTGCACCAGCGAGGAGATAAGCGGGATCTCATGTCTGTTGAGTTTATCAATCAGGTCAGCGCCGCTGGCAGCCCGTTGCATCGGCTCTTCCGCATTGTTAAAAACACGGGTGATCTGTTTATCCAGCTCAGTACGGTCTGTAATTACCACCACACGTGAGTCTGTTACATTTTCGCGGATCCACTGAGCCAGCCAAACCATTGTGAGGCTTTTCCCGCTCCCCTGGGTATGCCAGATAATGCCGTCCCGGTGTTCTTTTACTTGGCTCTGTGCTGCTTTTACACCAAAATACTGGTGCGGACGGCAGACAATTTTGTTTCCGCCGTCATACAGGATAAAGTCATGAATGATTTCAAGCAGCCGCTGCTTATTTAAAAGCTGCTGAATTTGTTTATCAAGTATGTATTCAAACTCTTCATCAGACTGCTCCTTCCACTGCAAATAGTATTTTTCGGGCGTTTTGATTGTACCGTACCGGAGTCCCGCCGTATCATTCCCGGCCATCACCAGTTGCACGGTATTAAAGAAGGCCTTGATAAAATTATCGGTTTGATTGTCGAGGTTTTGACGGATTCCTTCTTCAACCGAGACTTTAGACCGCTTCAATTCTATCACACCCACAGCGATGCCGTTTATATACAAAACCACATCCGGGCGTTTGTTGTGAGTTCCTTTCAGGGAGACTTCTTCTGCGACGCCAAAGGTATTCTCTGAAGGATTCTGCCAGTCGATAAAGAATACCGTCTCTTTTTTCTCCCCCTGGGCGGCGCGGATGTCCACCCCGTAACGCAGCATTCCGTAGACGGTTTTGTTGCTGTCGTACAAATCGTCAATCTGCACGCCGGCGGATTTGGTCAGCTCATGGACTGCTTTGTTGATGAGATTCGGCTTATAGCCCTTCCGGCTTAAAAATGAACGCAGGATAGGCTCCTCAATATTGCTGTTCTCCTCCCGGTCCTGCCAGTCGCCCAGGTAGTCGTACCCCAGTCTGTCAGTGAACAATTTCACGACCCGGTTTTGTGTGCTGCGTTCTATTTGGCCGATGTCGGTCATGGTTTATTTAATTTTTCACCGAAAACTTAAATAGTGAACTGTCATATTTAAGAAATTGTCCAAAATTTTAATAAGGAATTCAGGCTAATAGTTTTTTAAGTTTGATTGCCCCTTTGGTTATCCCACTCTTTTCAAGAGCTTTTAAAACATCCTCATCGGTCAGTGGCGGATTCTTTAATCGATTTATCATCCTTTTAAAACCCTGTACGGCAGTCTATTCGTCTAAATCTACTACATTAAGAACAAAGTTGTCAGGATGGACAATCTTGATACCAAATGGTTCAATTTCTGACATAGGAAAATCTTTCATGTTGAATGTTACGATAATATCTGCTTTTCCCTTAATGGCCGCTGCCACGACATGACGATCATCTACATCCGGTAGTGTGATAGAGGATATATACTGTTCATATCCGGCAACATTTGCTCCGGGGAAAGAGTCGTTCATTCTTCCAATCGTCCAATTCAGTTGATTTTCGGATAAATCCGGCCTGTTCGCCAACAGATTACGTTTCCACTCGTTTTGAATTTCTTTTGACCAGAGTGGCTGATAAAGACGTGAGCCCGCGAGTGTTAATAAGAGATCCCTAACCGGGGCAGGATATAAAACGCATGCATCAAGTACTACCCTGAATCTGCCTGAATGCATACGGCTAATACCCCATATCTAATTCCTGGGCTTGCCTGGCAAGTTCTGTCAACGCCTCTTCCCGCTCTTTCTCCATTTTAGAACGATATTTTTCCAAATCCTTTAATTTTATGCGGCGGTGAGTACCCACTTTATGAAACGGCAACTCACCCTCTTCTAACAATTTCACTACATGGGGGCGAGATACATTCAACATTTCGGCCGCCTGCTGTGTTGTAATTTCCGCACTTGAAGGTATGATAGAAATCGCCTTCCCCTGTGCCATATGCTGTATGATCGTATTTAGGAATTTAAATGCAGATACCGGAATTTTAACGTGCTCTTTTTCCCCGGACACCTCAATTTCAATAGCTTTTGAAGATTTTTTGTGTTTGCCTGCAATCTGACCGAGAATTTTCACATTCTCGCGCGCAATTTTTTGTTCTTTCCGTGTGGGTAGTTTTAAAGCTTCCATAATTGACCTTGATTGTGCTGTTATATTCGTTAATTACTGGTAATCTACTTAAATAAACGAAATAAACGAAATAGAATTTCATCCTTTGTTGTCGGAATTAGGATTTGTGGGATTATAGGATGATAGGATTTTTGAGTCTCACAGATCCAATCCTACAATCCGTCCATCCTGTGCATCCTAATCCTCATTGTCAGAATTGGGATTTATAGGATTATTCGATTAAAGGATTTTTAATGACATTGCTTTAATCCTGTCATCCTCAAATCCTAAGAATCCTAATACAGACAGAAAAAGAAAACCAATCCTACAATCCGTTCATCCTGTGAATCTTAATCCTTCATTGTTAGAATTGG
>CAYPZI010000021.1:29411-31986 GCA_964415185.1 uncultured Balneolaceae bacterium
CAAATCCTAAGAATCCTAATACAGACAGAAAAAGAAAACCAATCCTACAATCCGTCCATCCAGTTAATCCTAATCCTCATTGTTAGTATTAGGATTTGTGGGATTATAGGATGATAGGATTTTTGAGTCTCACAGATCCAATCCTACAATCCGTCCATCCAGTTAATCCTAATCCTCATTGTCAGAATTGGGATTTATAGGATTTTTCGATTAAAGGATTTTTAATGACATTGCTTTAATCCTGTTATCCTCAAATCCTAAGAATCCTAATACAGACAGAAAAAGGAATCCTACAATCCTTCCATCCTATTAATCCTAATCCTCATTGTCAGAATTAGGATTCATAGGATTATTCGATTAAAGGATTTTTAATGACATTGCTTTAATCCTGTTATCCTCAAATCCTAAGAATCCTAATACAGACAGAAAAAGGAATCCTACAATCCGTCCATCCTATTAATCCTAATCCTCATTCTCCCGGTGAGTAGTTGCTGCATCATCCCCTCCTTCACCCGCACCATCTTCTCCCGCTTGCGGCGCAGTGCCTGCAGATCCTCGTCCATGTCGGAAAGGATTTGGGCGATGGCTTTTTGTTCAGGTAGTTTAGGTATTAGGAGTTCGATTTTCGATAAGGTTCTGTTATTCAATGAAGGTAGGGCTGTTGTACTTGAGTAGTCACCCAAGTTTAAATTTAGCAACAAATATCTTATAAAATTATAATCAGCTATAGTCTTATCAATCGTAAATGCTGCCATGTTATTATCAATGCAACTCGGCTGTGAAAGGATTTTCTTTCTCTCTAAAAATATAGCTGCCCCAACTTTGGCAAAAACAATGCTACCGGAAGGAAATACTGTAGCACCGATACTCTTCCTATCAGTGATATCTATATAATTATTAGCTTTTACCATATAGATATCATTAGAAAGAATATTCATATCAGAAACTTTGAAAAAAGGATACTTTCCTTTTGATTCCCCTTGGTATTTCAAGGGAAATCCATTCCCACCTCTAAAACTACCTATATCTTCGGCCTTCTTCACCTCCCACTCTCCATCAAACCCGGGCAGGCGTTTCTTACCCGATAAGAGCTGCTGCATGGTGCCTTTTTTGATGGCTTCTTTCTTTTTGATGAGCGAATCGAGGGAGCGGATCAGCTCGTCCACATCACTGAGGGCCGTGGCAATGGCTTGCTGTTCGGCGAGAGTTGGGGGGAGGGGGATTTTAATACTATTAAGAGAGCTTGAATAAATATGAACAACTGCATCTCCCTGGGCCCTCTGATACTTTTGCTCAGAAGCAATTTCTGAATTTAATGCATATCCAAGAAATTTTGAGTTGTAATCTGCAGGACTCAAAATTACTATATCACCACCAGCGTACGCTTCAATATCTAAATTAAATGCAACACATTTCCCAATCTCTTTTTTAGTTTCACCAGAACCTGCAAATAATATATCCCCATCAGATAATATTCGACTTTGTTTTGCAACGCTTTCATCGATAAAAGAATAGAAAGTATGAATCTGTTCATGATGTTTGGTATAAAGTTCGCCATATCTTACACATGGAATGCCCTCATTTTTAACTTCCGACTTTTTTATTCCTTTACCTTTAGAGAAAGTACCGATTTCATCTAACGATTTTAATTTCCAATCCTCCGGAATCAACCCAACCTCAGTCCGCTTAAATCCTTTCTTCTCATCAGTCATCACTTCCATACAGCAACTCCCATCGCTTCGAGGTGGCTATTTACTTTCTGCTCCAATTCGTCCACCTGTTCATCCAGCTCCATCACAGACGTTTCATACCGGCCGGCCAGTTCGTTGACGCGCCGGGTGAGGCTGCGGGAAATCGCTTCTACTTCGCCATCTATGTGGCCTTTAATGGTGGGCAGCCATTTGTCGTCCACCACCAGGGTTTGCACCTCGGCTTCGGTCAGGGTTTTGTACCGCTCAATTACTTTTTTATCGAGTGACTTCTCGGCATCCTTCACTGCTTTTTTGGCTTTCTTCTCCGTGTCGTACGCCGTTTTATACTGCTGCATCACCGCGTACTCATCGGCAAACTCCTCATCGCCTTTGATCTCCTTCATGCGGCGGGTCAGCTCGCCTTTGGTTACGTTACCGGCATCGCTGAGGGCCTCTTCCATCAGTCCGCCTTCCATCGCGTGCTCCTGCTCCAGTTCTTCCATCGTCTGCGCAGCCTCTTCCTGCTTCTGCTTCAGCTCATCAATAGCCTGCTGTTCGCCGGCAAAATAGCGATCAAACAACACCTCCTTGGGAATCAGCTCGCATGTAAATTCTCCTTTCTTAATCTTCCCCTTGCTGTTGCGCACCGGCTCCAGCGTGGCGGTCCAGCCCTCCTCGGCAATCATATAAACATCATCGCGCATCGTCTCAAACCAGTAGTTCATCAGGTGCTGGTAAATGTCGTAAGGGTCGATCAGCGCCTTGCCACGGTAGCGCTCCAGCAGGTCGTCGGAGATCTCCGCAATAAACTCCTTGGGCCTCGTATCGGCATCAATCGACTTCATCGCCTGGTAGTGGGCCGATTTCCATTCCTCAAACAGCTC
>CAYPZI010000022.1:0-29961 GCA_964415185.1 uncultured Balneolaceae bacterium
TGAATATTCAAACAGTTAAATACTTTAGAATTACTTTCGTTATTTTTAGAAAAAATCATGTCTGATATGAGTAATAATAATAATATACCTGTTAACATAAAGGAACAGCTTGAAAAGATTAAACCATTTCTTGCCAAGAAATATAAAGTTAAAGAAATTGGTTATTTTGGTTCTTTTGCTTCAGGAAACTATTCAGATTCAAGTGATGTAGACATACTGATTGAACTTGATGAGCCATTGGGATGGGAATTTTTTGACCTGAAAAACTTTCTCGAAACTCACCTTAAAAGGCCTGTCGATTTGGTAACACGTAATGCCCTTAAAAAACGATTCAAAGAAAAAATTCTCAAACAAACGATCTTTGTATGACAAGGAAAAAAAGAGAGTTTCTTTTTTATATGGAAAATTATCTCAAATGATTTACCGGGTAACCTGAACGATTTAACAAAAGTGATAGAAGAGTTAAAAGGTCAATGATTAAAATCAAAATCGATCTATCGGCCATCGATTCTTCACAGCTTAGCGTAGAGAAGGATGCATTTCATAACTACTTGCACCACCTTTAGGATTCATTCATTGCCTTTCCCTGAATCCATCCGGAGAGCTTGGGGTGTGTTAACTTCTTAACCCCGGGAGCTGTTGGCATTATCCCAGGTAAGCCCTCAGAGCAGCACTTTTGTTGTGGTGTCTCAGTTTCCGGAGAGCTTTTTCCTTGATTTGCCTTACGCGTTCCCTTGTAAGATCGAATCGCTCACCGATCTCTTCAAGAGTAAGCGAATGCTCTCTTCCGATTCCGAAATAGAGCCGGATTACTTCGGCTTCTCTTTTGGTAAGTTTGGAAAGTGCCCTTTCAATCTCCACCTTCAGGGATTCACCCATCAGGTCAAAATCGGGATCGGGTATTTCTTCGTTTTCCAGGACATCAAGCAGCCTGTTATCCTCGCCCTGTGCAAAGGGAGCATCTACGGAGAGGTGCCTTCCCGAAATCTTTAGTGTATCGGCAACTTCAGATACCGACATTTCAAGGCTTTCTGCCAGTTCGGCTGCCGATGGAACCCTTTCATATTCCTGTTCAAGCTTTGAAAGTTCTTTCCCGATCTTGTTGAGTGCTCCAACCCTGTTCAGAGGCAAACGAACAATCCTGCTCTGTTCGGCAAGCGCCTGAAGAATGGATTGCCGGATCCACCATACGGCGTAAGAAATAAATTTAAATCCCCTGGTTTCATCAAATCTCTTGGCGGCTTTAATCAAGCCGAGATTCCCTTCATTAATCAGATCTCCAAGCGATAAGCCCTGGTTCTGATACTGCTTTGCAACAGACACCACAAAACGGAGGTTAGCCTTGGTTAAATCTTCAAGTGCTCTCTGTGATCCTTTCTGAATCTCTTTAGCCAGCCTGACTTCATCGTCGGGTGTAATAAGTTTCTCTTTTCCAATTTCGTGTAGGTAACGATCTAAAGACTCTGATTCGCGAGTTGAAATTCCTGAGCTTTTTGCCACGGATGATATATGATTTAGTGTTTAAATAAAATTGTTTTTGACTTGCATCGGTACAACGTAAGAAACCCCCGGATTGTTGCTAAGGTATATAGCAAAAACATAAACTTCAAATATAAGAACTACAGAGTTTAATCGAAAATATTTGTTATTGATACCTTCTTGTTTTAACGCGAGACTAACTAATTCTTTTAGGTTTGTCAAGAAAAGATGTTCCCGGAAGAGGATTGCCAATTTTAAAATAACCCAATATGGATGCACTTACATCACTGAATGTATCCCGCGTGCCGAGCGGCACGTTTTCATTTTTTTCCTTATTCACAACCAACAAAGGCACAAATTCCCTTGTATGATCCGTACTGTTATCACAGGGATCATTTCCGTGATCGGAAGTAATGATCAGCAGATCTTCTTTTTGCAGTTTCTGCAGAATTGCCGGAATAGCCCTGTCAATTTCCTGCAAACACTCCGCGTATCCTTCCGGGTCCTGTCTGTGCCCATAAATTTGGTCCGTATCAATCAGGTTCACAAATACAAATGCTGAATCCGGCTTTGAACTCATCAGGCTTAGCAACTGGGATATTCCCTCTGCATTGCTTCGAGTACGCCGGTATTGGGTAAATCCTTTTCCCGCAAAAAGGTCTATAATTTTGCCGATGGAATAAACCTTTACTCCATGTTCATTTAACAGGGAAATCAGGTTCGGCTCAGGTGGCGGAGCTGAGTAGTCATGCCTTTTTTCTGAAATGCGTGAAAAGTTACCCGGAGAACCTTCAAAAGGCCGGGCTATTACCCTGCCGACGAGATGCCGGCCGGTCATAACTTTTTCTCTTGCAGCTTCACATATACGATACAATTCCTCTATACTGACTACTTCATTATGACATGCAATCTGAAACACACTATCGGCCGAGGTATAAACTATCGGCTTGCCGGTACGCAAATGTTCTTCACCGTAATCCCTGATGACATCCGTACCTGAATACGGATTGTTGCACAACACACCGTCCATTCCGGTTATTTTGCAAAACTGCTCTATTATTTCTTTCGGAAACCCTTCAGGGTAAGTGGGAAATGGTTTTCCAAGATGAATTCCGGCAATTTCCCAATGCCCCGTTGTAGAATCCTTGCCGCCCGAAACCTCTCTCATTTTGCCCCAGTCGGCCAGCGGATTCTTAATTGCTTTCACCGATTGAAGATCTGAAATATTTCCAAGCCCAAGCTGTTCAAAATTTTTCAATTCCACCCCGGTGTCCCGGCTTACATGTCCCAGGGTATTCGCCTCCGAATCGTTATACAAACCGGCATCTCCCTGTGCTCCTATTCCCATGCCATCAACTACAATCAGGTAAACCGCTCCCATTTAAAACCTGATGCTTTTTTTTCTTTCAGATTTTGCCACTTCCGACATAATATCTTTTGCCCTCGTTACAATATCATGCGCCTCCTCATCCGATTCGTTTATTTTCGTAAAACCGTTTGATATTTCAATAGGCAGGCTCCTGCCGTCGGACAGTGCCACCGGCCGGCTGAATTCATCCGATATTTGAGCCAGATATTTCTGATATTCTTTTTCCGAGCCGTGAAGAATAGAAGAGTAAACATAATCTGAACTGAATCCGATAAAACCATTCATGCCATAACGGCCGGGATTCAGTTTGTTCACAATAATCTTTTGCACTTTCTTCAGGTCTTCAAGCCTGTAGCGAGACCTCAATTCCTGAACATTATTTACGCAGATAAACCCGAACCTTGTTTCCTCCCCTTCCATCCGCAACCGATCGATGTGGCGTTCAAGCGTTTTTTCCCACAAATCCGGAATGAAGTTTCCAAACTCCGAGGTAAACAGGTCTTTATCAACAGGCAGCTTTCCGAGGTTGATTTGTATGGCAAGCGAAGCAATCCTTACCAGGTTCGAGATCTGATGTTTTGTCGATTCCTTGAATGAAAGCGGATTCACATCATTTGCAAGAATAACACCATGCCGCCTGTCATTAATGAGTAAAGGCACTGCATAGGAAGCCCCTTCGGTTTTTTTCTCTTTCCGGGATATCTGTTTTGGATTCTGATTAAAATGAATGGCAAATTCAGATCTGCCTTTTTGCAATGCATCATAAGCAATTGTCTTTTCCTCAAGAGCCAGGCCTGTAGCAGGACACTCGTTTGAAAACTTTGCCGGCAATACATTCAGCCATGATTCCATTCCCCTTGCAAGAAAAGTGACACTTCCGGTAGGGAGCAGCCTTTGTGCTTCTGAAAGCACCCTGTCGATAATGTCAACCCTGTGCAGCCGGGGTGAAATTTTATGAAGCCCCTCTTCGTAGTCTGTCCAGTCTTTTTGATCCTTATACAAATCGGTAAGCTCCAGGTAGGTGTTTAATACATTTGTGATACCATTTTTATAAGCCGTGATTTCATCTTCAAAATCCGAAACATCAATTTCCCGGTCGGTTTCAACACAGGTAAGGGCCACCGTTTCTCCATTGTTTTGAAACGGAATTACGGTTATCTGTCTGACAGGTACGAAATCGTAATAATGGCCAAGCGAGCTTTCCGTTACATCCTTTCCCACAATTAGCTGCCGGACATGTGCAAGATCTGTAAAAGATTCGAGAAAATACTGGCTAAATGGTACCCGGTCCTGAAACATTACATTCGGCACAACCGTTGATTTGGACTCAAGCACAAATTGTTCCCTTGATTTGTTGACCCAGTTCAAATACACGGTTTCAGCATTCAATGCCTTTCTAAAAAGCAACACAAAATCGTTGATAACATGTTTAAACTCTCTAAGGGCTTTATCTTCTCTGGAGTTGGTCATAAAATAAAGAATCAGGATTCAATTTTTATTTGTGCCGCCAAATCTTCCGCATCTTCAATCATTGTCTCGAAAATTTCGAGCCCGCTGTCCCAAAAATTTGCATTTTGTACATCAACTCCAAGTTTTTTCAAAAGATTATGGGGCCAGTCAGATCCGCCTGCTTTCAGCAAGTCAATATACTTCTCCTCAAATTGCCCGGTACCCTCTTTGTATTTTTGATAGAGTGATAGCACGAGCAGCTCACCGAAAGCATAAGCATAGACATATCCCGGGGTGTGAAGAAAATGGGGAATGTAACACCACCAGAGTCTGTACTCGTCGGTAACGGTTACGGAATCTCCGTACAAATCAGACTGTGTGCGGTACCATTCATCCGAGAAATCTTCGCCCTTCAGTTCCCCTTCATTTCTGCGCCGGGTGTGAATCGCATCTTCAAACCGGTTCATCGAAATTTGCCTGAATACTGTTGCTATGGTGTCATCTATTTTTCCTATCAGAAGCGACAATTTTTCACGTGGATCCTCGAGGGTCTCCATCAGTTTCTGAAAAACCAGCATTTCTCCAAAGACAGATGCCGTCTCTGCCGTGGTTAATGGTGTTCCCGATTGCAGTTCACCCTGTTCTCTCGACAAATATTGATGAACGCCGTGCCCCAGTTCATGTGCAAGTGTCTGAACATCCCTGATTTTTCCGTCATAGTTCATAAACACATAGGGATGCACGGAGCTGACCGTACTTGCTGAATATGCCCCACCCCGCTTTCCGGGCCTGATGGCAGCATCAATCCAGTTATGGTCAAAAAATTTGGTGGCTATTTCTCGCATTTCCGGATGAAATCCTTCATAAGCATCCAAAACCATTTTTTTAGCCGAACCCCATTCGATAGAAGTTTCACTTTCACGAAGCGGTGCATAACGGTCATAGTCATATAATTCATCATACCCAAGCAGGTCTTTCTTCAATTTGTAATATCGCTGTACAAGCGGATATCTTCCTGTAACCGCATCTACAAGTGCCTCAACGGATCTGTCATCTATTTGATTGGAAAGATTTCTGGAAGTAATCCAGTTTTCATAACCACGCAGCTTGTCATTCGTAGCTTTGTCGGCAAGGATGGTATTAAAAATAAACGTCAGTGTTCTCCGTAGAGTTTTAAAAGTGGCCGTTAATGATGCATGAGCTTTTTTACGAACGTTCCTGTCGCCGCTATGCAGCTTGCTCAGCACTTCCTGTTCGGTCAGGTTCTCTCCGTCAAATTCGAAACGCGCTGCACCGAGTGTTTCATCAAAATAACGGTTCCATGCACTTCTGCCTGTCACCGATTTGGCACTCATCACCTTTTCCGCCTCTTCCGAGAGTGTATGTTCTTTGTAAAGCCTCGATACCTGCAGATAATGTTTATACCCGGACAAGCTTTCAGAGCTGATGATTTTTTCGGCATGTTCATCATCAATCTTGAGCCACTCAACATCAAAAAAGACAAGTTTTTGACTGATTTCCGATCCCAGCTCACTGGCTTCCTGGAGAAGTTTGCCAAGTTCCGGGTTTTCTGTATCGGTTGTCCAGATTAACTGTGAATATGAACCGATTTTATGCGCTGTTTCGATGATCTGTTCGTACTCATTGAGAGCATTAAAAAACTGCTCATGGTTTAATTTTGCCACCTTTCCTTTGTATTTTCCGGAAAAATGATCCGCTAATTTTAAAAGCTTTTTTTTATCATTCTTCAGTTTCGGGTCTTCCGGGGAGTTGTATAGATCCGATAAATCCCATCTGATGTCTTCCGCCTCTGCCGCGGACTCGCTATTGGACATTGCTTCTGTAGATTTTCAATTCCGATTTATTTTCGTAAATATAATAAAACAACCGAGCCCGAAAAACATCTAAAAACAGATATTTCCCAACATCCGCAAGTCATCGGATGACTTGTTGATTTCTAAGTACTTAAATAAATCTTTACCTGCGAGTCCCGAATGCTTTCGGGATGACTTATTTAATTTAAAATCAATCCTTTATAATTACTCTTGCGGATTTTAGGGGATAACTACCGTTGACAGAATAGTGATAAATACTTTTCGAATGTGGTAACTTCGAATATCAAAGATCGCATACCTGAGATCGTATATCAAATTTGTGGCAATCATCCCTATATAAATGTCCATACCTAACATAGCTGGTGCCTACATTAGATCTTTTTAAATCAAGCTGAGAAAAAGAAGATCTCATCACTACGTCATGACAGAAATGCACTGTGATCAGTCAGGAGACGGACACGGTTCCGAACGAAATGAGAATCCGCCGCTAATAGGAGACACTCTGCCGACTCCGCCTCAGCGAAAAACACACTGAGGCTGTTCGACCGGTAAATCAGTTGTTCGAGATTTTTTACTGCACTCTATCTCCATCAGCTTACATTAAATTTATTTCTAAAACGGAAGGCCTCTCATACACACGGAATCTACATCGTTTTTTTACTTAATTATGATTAATTTTTAGTTAGTTTTGAATGTTCTAAAAATGATCCTTGTTCGCTATTAAATATAATGAGTTTAAACTTTTCAGTGAATACAATCTGAAGCACTAATAACAACCATACAATACAATCATATATAAATTTTGAAATCACTTGAGTCAATTTTCGGGCCGAATTCAGCATTAGTTGAAGAACTTTACGAACAATATGAAAAAGATCCGGAGAGTATACCCCAACACTGGAGAACCTATTTCGACGAAGTAGACGGAAAATCCGTTGTTACCGAAGAAGAGCCTGAAGAACCCGTTGAAACAAAAAAAGAGGCTAAGCCGGAGCCTGAAAAGAAAGAAGCCAGGGAAAGAAAAATCCCGGAAGATGCAGAGTCAGAGAAAATCAGGGGGGTATCGGCCAAGATAGCCCAGAACATGGACGACAGCATAAAAGTACCCACTGCTACATCACTCCGTGTTTTACCGGTAAAAATGCTTGTCGAAGACCGCTCCATTATCAACCGGCATCTTTTGCAGCGGGGAGATCCCAAAGCTTCGTTCACTCATTTTATTGCCTGGGCAGTTATAAAGGCCATTGAGTCTTTCCCGAACCTGAACAGTTTCTATGCCACTATTGATGGTGATCCCCACAGGGTAAAACCTTCTGGAATCAACCTGGGAATTGCCGTCGACATCCAGCACAAAGACGGATCAAGAAACCTTGTTGTTCCGAACATCAAGGATGTCGACAAGATGAACTTCCGCGAGTTTCTGTTTGCATATTCTGAACTGATAGATAAAGCAAGAGACGGAAATCTTGAAATCAGTGATTTTCAAAACACCACTATCAGCATTACCAATCCCGGTACCATAGGCACCGTCTCATCAGTCCCCCGGCTTATGCAGGGACAAGGTGCCATCATTGCAACCGGAGCTATTAACTATCCTGCTGAATTTCAGTCAATGTCACAGGAAGTGTTGAATCAGCTCGGGGTGAGCAAAGTAATGACGATGACATGCACCTACGACCATCGAATTATCCAGGGAGCTGAATCTGGATCGTTTTTGCAAAAAATCCATATGCTCCTGAATGGAGAAGAAGATTTTTACGATACGATTTTTGAAGATCTTGATATCCCGTATGAACCGATTCCCTTTGGCCATGATACTTTTGCCGGGCAGTTGAGCAGCAAGGCCAATACCCTTGAGCAAGACCGGCGTGCTATTGCCGTATGGAGGCTTATCAGTATGTACAGAATGAGGGGACATGTTCTTGCAAACCTGGATCCCCTCGGTTATGATGACGGCCACAGCCCGGAACTGGATTTAGAGTATTACGGACTTTCACTTTGGGATCTGGACCGGGAATTTTATTGCGGCGGATTGGGAGGTAATGAAATTGCCCCTCTCAGGCACATTATTACCCAGCTCAGGGATACATATTGCAGGACCATCGGTGCCGAATACATGCACTTGCTCGATTTGGAGGAGAGAGAGTGGCTGCGCGAGCAGATGGAGTCGACAACCAACAATCCGGACCTTACCAAGCAAGAGAAAGAAGAGATTCTGCACAAGCTGAACCAGGCGATGGCGTTCGAGCAATTTCTGCACAAAAAATATATCGGCCACAAAAGGTTTTCACTTGAAGGTGCCGACACACTCATTCCCATGATGCAGTTTCTGATCGACCGCGCAGGGAATTACAATATCAATAAAATGTTTCTCGGAATGGCTCACCGGGGCCGCCTCAACATTCTTGTGAACATCATGAATAAGCCCTATCACAAGGTCTTTGCAGATTTTGAAGGTAATATTGATCCGGACACCATCCAGGGCTCAGGTGACGTTAAATACCATCTCGGTGCCAAAGGCGAATGTAAAACGTGCGAAAACAAAACCATTGAATTGGAGCTGCTTCCCAACCCGAGCCATCTTGAATCAGTAAATCCGGTTGTAGAAGGAGCAGCACGTGCTACACAGGATCATCTGGATTCCGAAAATCCAAGTAAAGAAATAATTCCTGTACTTATGCATGGCGATGCAGCGTTTTCGGGACAGGGAGTCGTTGCAGAAACTTTGAATATGTCGCAGCTTCGCGGATATGAAACCGGGGGCACCATTCACATCATTATTAACAACCAGATCGGATTTACAACGCTGCCCGAAGATGGCCGATCAACAGAATACGCCTCCGATCTGGCCAAGATGATCCTCGCACCCATTTTCCATGTTAACGGGGATGATCCGGAAGCGGCTGTTCACGTAACCCGGATGGCTCTTGATTACAGGCAAAAATTCGGAAAGGATGTGGTTATCGATCTTACCTGCTACCGGAAACATGGACATAATGAAGGCGATGAGCCTGCATTTACACAGCCGGGCATGTACAAAGAGATTGATAATCATCCTCCCGTAAGGGATATCTACATGAAAGAGCTGAGGCGCAAGGGCGATTTTACGGATGAAGAGATGCAGGCACTCATAGATGAGTTTGACGAATTGCTTCAGGAAGCATTTGAAGATGCAAAAAGTGCACCTTCTCTTGAAGTTACCGAAAAAATGCTGGACCGTGCCGAAGAAAAGCAGAATGAACGAGAAAATATCCCGGATACAACCTATCCCATTGATGAACTGAAAGATATAGCCGTAAAACTAAATACCGTTCCCAAAGATTTCGATGCTAACCCTAAACTTCTCCGGCAGCTTGCCAAAAGGGCTGAATATGCAGAAAATAACGAAAAAAAACTGGATTGGGGTTTTACCGAAGCTTTGGCGCTCGGGTCACTGCTCAAATCGGGTGTTACAGTGAGGCTAACCGGGCAGGATGTTGAAAGAGGCACATTCTCCCACAGACATGCGGTGCTGCATGGTACAAATGCCGATCATTCTTTTATCCCGCTCAACAACCTGGATGAAGACCAGGGTAAATTATACCCGTACAACAGCTTGTTAAGTGAATTTGCAGCACTTGGGTATGAATTCGGCTATAGTTCCGCAAAACCGGATGCCCTCGTTATTTGGGAAGCCCAGTTTGGTGATTTTGTAAACGGGGCACAGGTAATCATTGATCAGTATATTTCAGCTTCAGAAGCAAAATGGGGACAGAAATCAGCTTTGGTTATGACGCTTCCGCATGGTTATGAGGGGCAAGGGCCTGAGCACTCTTCTGCGAGACTCGAGCGATTTTTGCAGCTTTGTGCCGAAGATAACATGCAGGTTGCCAATTTTACTTCACCTGCCCAATACTATCATGCGCTCAGAAAGCAGGTTTTACAAAAAGATAAAAAACCTCTGATTATCATGTCGCCCAAAAGCCTTTTAAGGCACCCGAAAGCAGTCTGTAATATTGAAGAACTTGCCAACGGAAAATTTCATCCGTTTATACCCGATAATTCCGTTGAAGATAAAAGTAACATAAAACGGCTGCTCATCTGTTCAGGCAAAGTTTACTATGATTTACTGAATTATAAACAAGAGAATGAGATAGAGAATATAGCCATCGGACGGCTTGAACAGTACTATCCTTTCCCGGATTCAGATGTTTCTAACTGGCTGTCAGAATATGAACACGTATCGGATATCGTCTGGTGCCAGGAAGAGCCTCAAAATATGGGGGCGTGGTGGTTTGTTTCGCTCCGGTTAAACAGCCTGCTTTCAAATGGCCAAAAACTCAGTTATGCAGGCCGGCAAGCTTCCGCTTCACCCGCAGCCGGACAGAAAAAAATCCATGAAGCAGAGCAAAAGAATCTGGTTGAAAAGGCACTGGTATAATGTCAACTATAAACCCGCAAAGTTTTATTTCATAGTTGTTCCCATTTTCTCAACATACGGCTATTTCAGAAAGGAAACTTTGCGGGTTTTTACTAGTGTTAAGTCAACTCTTTATTGACTCAGACCTGTCTGGTTTTGAAGGATATCAATCCTAAAACAAGATTTTCGGCTTGTCAAACCTGACAGGTTTATAATTGATATTACACTACCCTGACCGGATATTGATTCGGATGTTAAACCGAACATCATGAGTAGTTCGTTCAAAAGTTCTGGATGATTTGGGATTCACTTTTGAAAACGAATACTCAAAATTGGACTGAACAGTACTTGAAAATCTATAACCAAGAGAAACAGAACCGTTAAACCGGGTTTGGCCTGTTGGCGGCCTGGGGCTAAAATCAAATAAATCGGGATTTCTCGAAATCGTGTCAAAGTTTTCCGATAAAGCCCTGTCGAGATCCGCATCCAATAGAAACCTCTGTTCCTGGTCTTCAATCAAATTCCCGGTAATACTGATATCAAGGTTACTGGTACTTCTGCCAAACAGGGGCATATTAAAATTTCGAACAGTATAAGCAAACTGAAATTTCAAACCATTCGACTTTCGTTCGGTTACCTGTGAGTTGGCGAGAGATAAACTGGTGAGCCGGCTGCTCTCGTAACCAATTTGAGTGCGAATGTTGTTATCCCAGGTAATATTTAACTGAACAAGAGGAGAAAAACGTTGTTCAATATTGATCGCATTTGGTTCAAACTCCGTTCTTTCATCCAATATAGTAAAGTCGCCAAGCCTTCTTTCCGTTATCTGTCCGGCAAGGTTTTGGAAATTCCAGCCTATCCTGTAACTGCCGTTATAACTGTGAGTAACAGATGCCCGTTGCATGCTTTGCCCAATAACAGGAATCAGTTTTTCAATGCCCGTCCAGTTGATGCGCCAGTTCGGCAGGGGGAAAGGAGTGAAATTACGATCTCCAACAGCTCCTGAACTTGCACTCAGGTACGATTTCCTGAAATCTTCTTGCAAGGATTCTTTGTTGAGAACCGTTCTGCCCTCAAATGATGTTATCAAGTTTTCGGAATTGCTCATTCCGTCAAATGCCAGTTGCAGTTGTCTTCTGAAAAACTCTTCATAATTATTTCCAAAAGACCATACACTTGACGTTATGGTTCCGGAGGCGGATCTCACGTCATTAATAGAATTATCTGTTTCAAGTGTAATTGACTGATTTACCCTTTCATCCCATTGCGTATTCCAGGTAAGATCTATCGTAAAATTTTCAAACGGATTCAGTTTTGTATTTACATTTATATTATCTGAAAAGGTATTGTTTGACGGAATCTGGATTGTCGAACCGGTCAGATTATCGATTAACTGATCCCTGGGAATCTCTTCGGAAATTCCCAGCCTGAAACCGAAACCGGGAGCAAATGCATCATTACTGATCAAATCGGTAATCTGTGAGCCTCCTGCAAAACCTGCCTGGGATGCTGTTTTTGAATTGTTGTACGCCACATCAATGGTTCTCATGCTGAACATTGCAAGTAATAATTTTCTTCCAAAAAAGAGAAACTCTTCGCCCACCGATCTCGATTCTCCGTCTTCAGCTTCAGCATTGTTATTGTTATTTCTTATTCTTTGACGGTCCCTGCTATCACTTTCGTCATCTTCAACCAGTTTGTTATAAAATGGAATCCTTCCAAACAGGTTTTCAATATCCAGTCTTAATGAGTGGTCAAGCCTGAAAGTGTTGGAAACCCTGGCTCCGAGTTCAGATCCCACCGGTGAATTTTCCCATCGAAAACCGCCGCCGTAGCGAGCAGAGTAATTCATCCAGCTTAGCGGCCTGATTGTGTTAAACCTGGGCTGCCAGCTTGCCGTGTAATCCTCTTGGTAGTTATTCCTTCGTGAACTCAGCGAATCAAAAACCAGGTCTTTGAAAACGGAAAACGTAGGAATTGTCTCAAATGCAAGGCTGTCGGCCCCCCCTAATCCGGCATTGCGAACTGATGAATTGGTAAGGTCAAACGTACTGCGTGACTGAAAACTTGTAGTGATGGAGCGGGTAAAATTATAACCGAATCCAAAATTGGTATTATACGTAAAGTTGTGAGTCTGGCGAAGCGGAACCTCTTGCTCATCTTCATCAATCCGCCTTTTTCTCTCTTCAAACAGCCTTGAAGTACTGAATGACGCCGAAACATTATTCGGCATATATCCGAGCTGAAAACCTGATGCCGCTTTCAGGAGGGGCACGTTTTCAAGAAATGCCAGTGGCCTCAAAAATTTTACATTTCTGATGTTGAGATTGTATCGTAATGAAGTATTGAAATTCCAGTTATCCTCAAACCTGTATTCCGGGTTCCTTCCGTTACCGGTATTGTAAACGTGATTGATTGTGATGTTATCGAGAGTATATCTTAAAAACCCGCTTTGCGAATTTTCTTTCGAAAAATTTGAGAGGTTAAGTGAAAAAGACTCCCTGAACGTCTGTACTTCATTTATTCTTTGATTGATAAAAGCTGTCTGTTCATCTTCGTTTAAGTCGGTACGTGCCCTTACGGCATCCTTAAAATCATCCAGCCTGATATCACCCTGGTTAGGAAGATATTTTGGCGTTGCTATCGACCTCCTGAAAGAAAGGGAGAGTGGAATATTCCAACCGTAGCGTTCAGGTATAAATTTGTGCAGGTTCATGCTGGTTGTCAAATCATAAACAAAAGTATTATCCACCCGGCGATTTCCGAGCTGGGAATCAAGAGAACCGAAACCCTGTGTTTGACGGCTAAAATTACCGTCAAATGTTGCAAAATCAGCAAATTTAAATGATGTTTTGGCATTAGCTGCCCACCCGATTTCATTTTCGAATCCTGAAACACGCATCTCGTTCAGCCACAATTCGGAATTGAGGATAGGAACCCCGGGACCCGATGGATTTTCAATATCAAACGGATTTCTTATGCCCAGCCCAATTTGTGAAACCCGGTCAAGAGAAGGATTGCCTTTTATAGCAATCACGGCGCCCGGCACGGCATCCTCAAGCAGGTCATCACGCTCAAAAACAACAGAAATATCATCCGGCCCCTCCTGGTCCCGCAACTGCTTAAGCTGGTTAAAAGCCGAAAGAAGGATATTTACACTATTTTGATCGGGAAGCCAAACCTGTTCGGCTTCTTCAAACATTTGAGCCTGGTTTGTAAAATCGAACGGCTGAAACTGGAAATTCGGATCGGATGGAGTTACCGGCTGACGATATTCATAATAATTGTTTTCAATATCATTGCCCATTCTGATAACAAGTTCAAGATCTCCCCTGTTTTCAAAACCTTCACCGTGAACAAACATTCTGAAGTTCGAGTAATTCAGAAGATTAAGCCCGCCGGGATAAACTCTTTTCACCATTTGCAACGAATTGGGGCCGAGATTTTCGATTTGAAGTGCAATGGATTGTTCATTTTGCAATGATTGCAATTGGGTACCCCTATTCTCACCACGTATTACTCCTTCAGGAATTCTGTATGGAAAAGGCTCGCGGTTAGCATTCTCTTCAATATTCACGGAACTGACCCTGATTTCAGCTGCAGGATCATTTTGCGTGTTAATGGATTCATCTTCCCTCCACTGGCTTCCCACAAATTCGAATGTAGCAAATCGCATTGTGAAAGGTTTTTCATAACCGGACATCCACATTCTCACGTATGAAATGTTCTGAAAATCATTAATATCACCGAAACGCCGCTCGAATTCAGTTAGTGGAATCCTGATTTGCAGCCAGCGGTCTTGTTGATTGGCACCCGCAACACGGTCTACAATAAATGTACCCGGGCTTCCGATCTGCAGATTTGAAAAGTCTGCCGGATTTAAGTCGATTTCGTATTGAAAAAAAGCATCGTTCTGGTTTACCACGGCAGGGTTGACAAGGCCTTCGGTATCAGGCCTGTTGGTAATGGCTCTTCGGTCGCCCTGGGTAATCGGTGTATTCCCTTCCGTAAATCCGAGCAGCCTGTGAAAACGTTCATGGAGCGGCAGATCCTGTACTTGTGATTCCCCGTAAAATATGTAATCGTCATTGGAAGGGTCGTTTTGAATCATTTGAAACTCTTCGCTGTCGTCACCGAATTGAAACCTCATGGCTTCAATAAAATCGGCAAAAACAGACTGCTCATTCAGATTATTGAATCCTTCTGTACTTGGCATTCCGTCAAACCCCACATCTTCGAGATTTCTGTTTTGATTTGAGAATTGCCCCTCAGGCGGCGGAGGATTGGCAGGAATTACAGACCTTGGATTGACTGCCCTGTCAAGTATAAGTGTTTCGGGGTTTAGGGCCAGGCCGTCCTCCGAATTGAGCTGAGAATTGGGAACAATATCTTCCGATATAAGCCCGATATCAATGAAAAGTTTACCGTCATAGTCTTCGATATCCGCCGTTGTAGGCTCTCTGCCATCGGGCAGAATTGGTTGTACCCAGAACTCAAGAAATTCAATATTGTTTTGAGAAAAGTCTTCCTGCCCCGAAGGTATAGGAGCCGTCATTCCTCCCCATGTTCGCTCAGGTTCATTTTCCAATAAGTTTTTTAATTCGAGATTGTAATTATAAGGCCCTCTCAAGCGCGGATCAAAGTGTATATCCAGCGTATTGATAATTTCTTCCTGTGGATTTTGAGTTTCCCTCCCGGGAAATACATTTTGAACACGAACCGGTTGAGATTCGGGTGTAAATTCAACTCCGCCAAGTATACTTGAGATATTTCTTGGAATCGTATACCATGAAAATTTGGATCTCAGGTCCGAACGGTCAAGCTTTGATTGCAAAGTCGCAACAGGCAATCCCGGAAAATCGTCTTCAAGAAAAAACATTTCATCAGGTTCATAGCCCGGAACGGCCGCTGGTGCAGCTGACAAAGCCCACCGGGTTGCACTAAGCAAACTTACTTTGATGTTGGAACCTTCAAAATCATCAATAAACGAGAGGCCCTCTTCTTCATCCGGAAACAGTTCATTGTCATCGATAGCATCGCTCACTGCCCTTGTATTTGCCACCCCCGGCCTGAGCTGGGCAAATTCTCCGCTAAAACGGATTTCCGAACGTTCACGGGTCTGAATCAGGGGAAGCGCGTCAAGAGCACGTGTAATAAAAGGTGTATCAAACTGCGCATTCGCATCCAATCCCAAAACAGCATTATTGATGGGCTCTTCATTGATCCTGATTTTGTCATCCAGCGGACGCTCATTGAACCTGAAGTAGGTAGCCCCGATATTAAAGTTTTTGTTCACTTCATACTCGGCCCTGATCCCGGTAAATGTTTTTTGCTGAATGGATGTAAACGTCTGATTTTCAAATTCAATCCGGATATCCTGGCCGGAAGCAAGAAATCTTTCATTAAGAATAGTAATACTTCCAAA
The DNA here is from genome assembly GCA_964415185.1 of uncultured Balneolaceae bacterium. GTDB lineage: Bacteria > Bacteroidota > Rhodothermia > Balneolales > Balneolaceae > CAYVBJ01. The sequence goes on from CAYPZI010000022.1 coordinate 15,957, forward strand.
AGAATAATCGACCTGGAAATCCACGTCTTCCTGCAACTCAACTCCATTGGCAAATACTTTAACCGATCCCGGAACCAGGGCAATGCCGAGCGTAAAATTTTCCTGTACTCCGCCTTTTGAAACCCCATCGATCAGGTAAAACTCATTCTTTGAAATCTGAGCTGCATTTCGCTGCCTTTCATTGTACAATTCATTAAAAGCAACCCGGTTAATTGTCTCATCTTCAACCCCTGCCTGAACCAATACTTCTTGAATTCTTTCACCAAAGGGTTCTATGAAAGGAAATAAAATAGTCCCGTTCATGGGATTCAGAGTCCCGGTGCCAAAGTCAATCTGGTTATCCGAATTCACGGCGCCCTGGGTATTAACTCGGTCAAGCCCCAGGTCTTCCAAAAGAGTAGTAGTTCTTCCCGGAAGCCGGTTTTGAGACAGGTTGCCTTCTGTAAAAAGCAAATCAATTTCCAGGTTTTCCCTGGTTATATTATTTGTGCCAATTGAATAGATATTTCGCATGGTTAATGGAAAAACCCGGTGATCGGTAGACACATTCCGTGGCCGCAGCATCTTCAGGAAAACCCGGTCACCCCCGCCCTGGTTCAATTCACCGACTTCAATTACATTTCCATTGCCATCCAGATAAGTAAAAGCCACTGCAAGCACTTCTCTGGAGCCTAATGCTCTTCTTAGTGAAATAAATCCGGATACTTTATTTATTGTATAATCCTGTCCCTCCTGAAGCAGTTCAAAAAATCCTTCTTCAAAATTCACCGATTCGGTAACCCCCAAATCGGAAGCAGAAATGCCGTCCTGGGGATCCCTGAATTGATTGAGAAGTTCCGGATCGAAATTATCGGCATCATTAGAAGGAGGCCCAAACGTGCCGTCCGGATTTTCATTAACTCCCAAATCGGCCAGTGCAACCACTTTCCTGGATCCCTCTTCTGCCTGGCTTCTTTCAGGAAGAATCCACACCTCAATATCGGCAATTTGAAGGGTTTGTATCAGCTGCTGGGGATTTGACATGCTGTTTTCAAATTCCTGCCTTGTAAAGAAATCGAGAAAAAAGTGCTTGTCATCTTCATAATCAACCGGTCTTAACCTGATTACCTGTTCCTGCGATCCACCTGATACGGTTTCAACATTCGATTCACCATCCTGCTGCGAGAGCACGCTGGTAAATCTCAGCGGGCCAAATTCAAAAATGGATTTGATTCCGAAGAGGGCACCACTTCCCCGTACCAGCGAATTACCGGTTTGCATCGAAACATTTCCCAGTTCTATTTGCTTGATAATTTCTTCTTCATATCCCTCATACACAATATTCAACCTGTTTTGAAAATCGAAAGCTCTTTCGGTATCCCAATCTGTCTGGATGGTGAGCTTGTCACCAATTGTACCCTGAATATTCAGTTGCAAGCTTTGTTCAAAAGTAGGATCTATCCGGGTCTGTTGATCAGGTGGAAGGGATGGGTCTTTTGTATTCTGTATACTTGCTCCTACATTCATAGAAGCAACTCCGTTGACCCGAAGGTTAACTTCAGGTTTACCGAACAGCGTTGAAAAGGCAGATTCGCGCCCACCGGGTACATTGATTCTGAAATCCAGAAGCCCCCTGTCGGATTCGGTAGAAGCTTCAGCTTCTTCTATCAGGCTTTTCCAGTTTTCATGTACATCATTCTGCCTGCTTGCAATTTTAAACTGGTCAAATGTATAAATGGCAGGATAAGCCGATTCAAAACCATGTATGGTTTTAATAACTTCAAAGCTCCCGTCGTCCTTTCTGCGTTTTTCGATTCTTTCAACCGGCAGCGATAAATAGTAAAGATCCGGCATTTTTTTTTCGAATGCTCTTGAAACCCTATCAGGCCTTAAACCCGGAAACGCCTGCTTAAATGCAAAGCTTTCAGAGGAAGTAAATTCGGAAAATCGCTCAGATCCGGGATTGAAGCGTCCGCCCCTGACATTCACAATGGGATACTCATCAAACAGGCCGGGCAAAATAAAACCCCGGGGTTCACCTTCGGGTTTGATCTCGGCAGGTGGAAGAGTTATAAAAAACTTTTTGGGAAGCCTGTAGCTGATTGAGAGAGAAAGAGTATCGGAACTGTTAAACAGTAGCAACTCCGGGCTTACGGAGCGCACATATATCTTTTTTACATCCGCTGAATCTCTATCCTGTGCAAACACAACACTGAGAGAAATCAAGAATAAATAAAAAAAGACAAAAACAGTTTTGTTACAACGCTGAAAACTTCTCACAAATATTAACTGATTTAGGCCCTGACAAGATAAAAAATCATGATATCTTATTTGCCAGGACGTTAAATATTATTGTCAATTTAATAATTGATTAATATTGTACGTTGTAACTGTGCTGCAATACGCAATGCCGTAGTTTAAAGATGCATATTAATTTTCAATTGAAGTGATAATAAAGGATTATTGAGTCTGTTGAAAGTATTTTCAATGATTTTCTCAAATCTATACTATCCACAAGTTGCCGGGTGTATTGTTATTTTTTTTGAGTAGTTTCAGCATATAATGTTTGCGTACTATTAAAGACAGCCAAAGACAGAATTGTTACAGATGATAAATAAAATTCAACTTGATTTATTAAAAAAGCATATCGGCCCATTCTTTTTTTGCTTTTTTACAGTCATGTTCATCCTGCTTATGCAGTTTTTGATATTGCATACGGATAAACTGGTGGGGAAAGGTTTGCCACTCTGGATTGTGATTGAATTGATATTAAATAACCTTGCTTATATGGTGGTTTTGGCTGCACCAATGGCTGTATTGGTCTCAACTCTTATGGCATTTGGAAAGTTTTCCGAGTGGAATGAGTTGAATGCACTGCGCGCTGCAGGCGTAAACCCTGTTCGGCTTATAGTACCCGTACTTGTTGCCGCAACAGCTTTAACGATTGCACTTTCCTATTTTTCCAACGAAATCTTGCCGGAATCAAACCATAAAGCCCGATCGCTGTTTATAGATATCAGGATGAAAAAACCGGGATTTGACCTAAAACCGGGCATATTTTATGACGGCATCGACGGGTATACATTTCTTGTCAAAGATATCAATAATGAAACCGATACACTAAGAGATGTAACCCTTTTTCAGGAACCTGGTGAGAACAGGTACAGAGCTTATATCAAAGCTGAAACCGGTAAGCTTGAATCACCAGATGAACAAACTCTTACGCTTATGCTTTATAACGGGTCGATTTTAAGGGAAGTACCAAGTGTAAAGAGAGGCGATGAGACACTCGAAGTTACCGGTTTTGACAAGTACAGAATCAGTTTTGATCTTTCAAATCTTGCTTTCTCACGTTCTAATCCCGAACAGAGAAGCCGCAATGACCGAACCATGAGTGCCCAGGCCATGCTTGCTGTGGTCGATACCCTGTCGATGGAAAAAGAGCGGGAATACCAATATTTACTTGAAAAACCAGCAGGCAGGGCAGATCCGATCGGCAAGGATGGCCCGCCCAGAGTCTATTTTCCTTCCTCTGTCGATGATGATTCACTTTCGCCTGTTGATACCGAATTTTCCGCACTTAGTATGGCCGGTAATCCATCCGAACAACAACAGATGATTAATCAGTCTATAAGCAACCTGGATCGATACAAATCCGATCTCGAAAATTCGGAAGCCAACATGAAACACAAAGAATACCGGATTGCGGAGTTCTTGGTTGAAGTTCACAAAAAATTTTCAATCCCTTTTACGTGCATCGTATTTGTGCTCATGGCTGCTCCTATTGGCATGATGAGTAAAAAAGGCAACCTTGGAATTGCTGCGCTTATTAGTGCCGTAATCCTCACCGTCTATTTCATAGCCCTTATTCAGGGCGAAAAATGGGCCGACCGCCTCTATATTTCTCCGGCTGTTGGCATGTGGGCTATCAATGCGATTTACGGGTTCATTGGCCTTTTTCTTACCCTGCAGGTATGTACTTCTTTCAGGATTCAAAATTTATGGCAAAAATCATGAAAAAAATTGACAGATATATTTTTTTAAAACTGCTGCTAATTACCGTATTTGTACTGGCGGTACTTATCTGTGTATTTATTCTGATTGATTTTTCAGAAAACAGCGATGATTTTGCAGACAAGGGTGCGACTTTGGAGCAAATCTGGAATCAATATTACCTGAATTATATCCCCGAAATGATGCGGCTTGTAAGCCCGGTAGCTGTTTTGGTGGCCTGTTTATTTCTGACCGGCCAAATGACCGAAAGACTCGAAATTGTGGCACTTAAAGCTGCCGGTGTTAGCCTCTACCGCCTGGTTTTGCCCTTTATTGCATTTGGAATATTAACAGCTTCCGTAATCAGTTATCTTGATGCCTATGTTATCCCGGTTTCAAATGCTGAGAGAATCGATTTCGAAAAACAGTTTCTTTCGAAAAAATCGGAAAGAATAGACAGGGGCGGACTTTTCAGGCAGGAATCGGGAAATACAATTTTCAATGTCAATTTTTTTGACCCGGCTACGAAAACAGCTTACAGAACCCGATTGGTTGAATTTCAGGATAATGAGATTAGTAAAATCATCACGGCCAACAAAATGGTATGGAACGATTCATTAAATAAGTGGCAAATTAATGCCTATACCGAAAAGGAATTTACCGGCGAAGGAATTCAATCCTTTCAAACAAGCGAACTGGATACAATTTTCAATGTCCGTCCGGCTGATCTTGCCCGCAGAACATCCGATATCTATCAGCTTACCTATGCCGATGCAATGAACTATATCAATTCCATCGAACGAATAGGAGCCGGCGGAGTAAACCTGCCGCTGGTACAGCTCTACGGGAGAATGGCGTACCCTGTTTCCATAATCGTTCTCTGTCTTATCGGTTTTTCCATAGCGAGTGAACGCAGAGCCGGCGGGAAAGGATTTTATATTGCCGCCGGACTCGTTATAAGTTTTATTTACCTTGCCCTGATGAAAGTGATCGAACCCTTTGGAGCAACAGGTGCCATTTCACCTCTGATAGCTTCTACCCTGCCACATGGCATTTTTATGGTAACAGCATTTATTCTCTTACTGGCCGCAAAAAAATAAGTTTTTATGCGTGTTTAGCTCAGGCTTCAGGTGTTGGGCCGCGGTAATTAAACGGTACATCAAATTTCTCTTTTGAGCTGATGGTGCCGTGTTCATCTTCATACCGGCGCACATTTTCATTCAGTGCATTTGAAAGGCGTTTGGCATGGTCGGGTGTTAGAATCATCCGCTTCATTACCCTGGCTTTTTTTACGCCCGGCATCACCGACAGAAAATCCAGGATAAACTCGGACGGTGAATGTGTTATCATTACCAAATTCGAGTATGTGCCCTGAGCTTCATCTTCTTTCAGTTCAATTTCAATTTTTTTTCCCTGTTTTTTTTGCTGATTTTGCATGATTCATTTTGTTTTTAATTCTCGTTTCCGTTTAAGAAACCCTTTTCTCGCATCCAGTCATCGTTAAAGATTTTGCTGACATACCGGGTTCCGCTGTCCGGCAGAATAATAACCATCAAATCGCTTTTTTTCATCTGATGTTCTTCAGCGTACTGAAGTGCACCGTAAACCGCTGCACCACATGACCCCCCGACAAACAGCCCCTCTTCCCTTGCAAGGCGCCTGGTCATCAAAAGGGCATTTTTATCATTTACCTGAACAACATCATCCACATAATCAAAATCAATATTTCCCGGAATAATATCTTCTCCGATACCTTCCGTGACGTAAGGTTTTACCTGGCTTTTATCATAATCGCCGGTCTCGAAATAGTGTTTGTATACAGAGCCGACACTGTCAATTCCGATCACACTGATATCCGGATTTTGTTCCTTCAGATACCTTGCTGTACCCGTTATGGTACCCCCCGTACCGATTCCGGCAACATAATGCGTGATTTTTCCTTCGGTCTGCTTCCAGATTTCGGGGCCGGTCGTTTCATAATGGGCTTCCGTATTGCTCAGGTTATTATACTGATTCGGATAATATGAATTCGGAATCTCTTCACTCAGCTTTTTTGCTACCGAGTAATAACTGCGGGGATCTTCCGGCTCAACATCTGTTGGGCAAACTTTTACTTCCGCACCAAGTGCCTTCAGTAAATCTATTTTCGCTTTGCTCTGCTTATCCGTTGTGGTAAATATACATTTGTAACCTCTTACAATCGCAACCAATGCCAATCCCATACCCGTATTCCCGGAAGTTCCCTCGATAATAGTACCGCCGGGCTTGATCAAACCGCTTTTCTCGGCATCCTCAATCAATTTAACTGCAATGCGGTCTTTTATACTTTGGCCCGGATTAAAATATTCCACTTTTGCTGTAATCTGCGGAGAGAGATGGCTGTTAACTTTATTTAACCTGACAATCGGGGTATTGCCAATTGTCTCGAGTATAGATGAATAAATCATAAAAAATATTTTGTGTTAAAAGCTACTTATAAATCAGGGATAGAATATAGTAAATTTAACGTCTCGGAATTGAACGAAAAAATTGCGGTTTTTAAAAAATTTTTTCTACTTTTTCGTTCAACTAACTAGCTTATGGTTTCAAAATGATCTACAAACTGCTCTCATTGCTTATCGGTATATTATGGCTGCTCTCTCCAGTTGCGGAAACCGATGTTAACCCGTCTGACGAAGATGAAAAATGGCTTGATCTTACAAACGTGAATACGATAAGGGTACTTGTATTGCCGTATAAACTTGAAAACTCCTTTTTTATAGAATCCCTGAATACCGGGCTGACTATAGTTACGAATGAGAAAACTTATGAAATTCAAAATCAGCTCAAACCCGTTCAAATCCGCAGGGAAAGAGATTTCATAAAAATTTTAACCAAAAACCAATCCATCACCGCAAGAGAATTTACAATAAAAAGTTCGGAAGGATTTATTTCCATACTTGATTCACGCATTGGGAAAAAATCTTATGATGGTATTTTGCATGTGAGTCCCGGCCAAACATCCGGAGAGTTTACACTGGTAAATCAAGTTGAACTTGAAAAGTATGTTGCTTCCGTAGTGAACAGTGAGATGAAATTTGAAAACCTCGAAGCATTGAAGGCACAAGCTGTTGTTTCCAGGACATACGCTTTATGGAGTATGCAGAGAAACAGGAAAAGCGATTACGATTTAACGGATAATGAACTCCACCAGGTCTATGCCGGTAAAATACCGGGGAATTCACTCTATGCGAAAGCTACTAATTCAACAAAAAGTGAAATATTGACATGGAATAACAAACTGATTCTTGCAACATATTCAAGTACTTGCGGTGGAGTTACCAACCCGAATGAATCTGTATGGAAGGGAAATTCGAAACCATATTTACGTTCAGTAGAAGACAAGAAGAGCTGTTCGATATCCCCTCATTACCATTGGGATTATCAAGTTGACAAGTTACAGCTTTTTCAAAAAATAGATGCAGCATTTAGTTTTAAACCGGCCGGGCTTTTCATAAAATCGGAAGAACACAACAGGGTCAAATCTGTCCGGTTTGAATCTGCAAACGGTAAAATTCTGGAATTAACGGGAAACGATTTTCGTCTCTTCTTTAAAAAACACTTTGGTTCGCATTCAATAAAAAGTTCAAGGTTCACAATGGAAGAGACTGAACATACATTCAAATTCAAGGGATCCGGTATGGGGCATGGCGTCGGACTTTGCCAGTACGGCGCCCTGGGATTTGCAACCAATGGATGGGAATACAATAAAATTCTTCTCTTTTACTTTAACAGTGTAAAAGTTGTAGATTACAACAACATCAAAAATAAACGAATCGCATTAGCTCTTTAAACATTCATGTTTCTCGAACAAAAAAAACCAAAAGATTTTGACTGCGGATACAATCTGGATTTAATGATTGCGGCCATTCCGCGAATAGATAACCATAAAGACAGGCTTGAATATGCAAAACGGGTAGTAGGATTGATCAAACAGAGCCATCCGAACTGGGTAGATGAAAACGGGCAAAGTGAACTCGCCTGGGATTATTTTTTTGAACTTGCCGGTTTCAATCCTGAAGATTACGGAATACAAAATCCTTTTAAAAGTGGCCTTGTGGATGATGCGCAATAAACCTCTTTGCGGAGTTTTGAGCTGTTTTTTGCGTTTTTGCCCTGTATTCTGACTCGAGCATACTGTAAATTATTTTATTCCGGAATACGCCTTCTTTGCAGATATGGTTCCTGAGAATCCCTTCTCTTCTGAAACCTACAAGCATCAGAACCCTCTGCCAGGTGTGGTTAAAATCAAGTGAAGTCGCCCCTACTTTTTTCATATCAAGCTCTTTAAAACAATACTTCAAAGACTGATTAAGTGCCTCTTTCCCATACCCCCTGCCGCGATATTTTTTTTCACCGATTGTGCAGCTTACAAAACATCTTTTGTTGAAAAAATCGATCCCATATAAATCAACAACACCAATTACACGGCCGGACTCACTCTCAACGATTTCAAACAGTTTTGATGTCTCATTAGAAGAGTTTACAGAAGATTTCATTCTTGATAAAAATGATTCAAAACTCTCAAATTTTTGATTGGCTTCGGAATCATAAAACCCGATTTCCCTGTCGATATTCCATTTGTAATGTAACCTGACGTTATCCAAACTAAACGGTTGCAACTCTATCATGACCACCCCTCTTATTTACGCAGATATCTTTCAGTTATATTTCCATTTATATTTTACTACAAATTCCTTTTTTAAGAAAAAAAATTAAAATAGAATTTTCTTATAAATAGAAAGTGCCCTGTCAACGGAAATACTTCGGCGGGTAATATTGATAAATGAGAGGTATTAAATGAGTTATCAAAATCACGTTTTTATTTTTGTATAATTTTAATAACTATGCGGATATTTGTTACAAAATTTTGACAACTCAAACCGCATATCCCTTTGGGAATGATTAATTTTCAATTTAAATTGAAAGTATTGAAAACAATGATTGATTATATATGAATTCACAATTTAAGCAAATTGATCCGCCGGATACGCTCGATGTTCTCAGGGATGATGCATTTGTAGATTTTTTACTCCGTGAATTCAAGAGATTGAAAAACGAATCACCTGTACGCCTGATTTCCATATCACTGCCTGTTCCTGCATCCGATCCTCTTGCCATTCTCGAGCAACTTCCCGATAAGCAACAAATATATTTTTGGGAAAATCCCAAACAGTCGGTTTCAATAGCGGCATCCGGAGCCGCTTGTACTCTTAAAGCCACAGGCCAAAATCGGTTTGAAGAAATCAGCCGACAGTCTGAAGATTTAAGCAGGCATGTAGCTGCCTATTCGTTTATGCAGCACTCTTTGTCAGGCCCTCTTTTACTGGGCGGATATTCGTTCAGTGATCATAATGTGGGTCCTGCATGGAAAAACTTCGGTGCTGCAAGATTTATTCTTCCCGAATGGATGCTTGTGAAAACGGATGATCTTCACCTGCTTACAGTTGTAATCCAAACCCGTGATTATTCAATTGATGAACTCTATCAGAATCTGATTGAGAAAGTAACACAGTTTCTCACTCTTGCCGGCAAAGACCATCTCCTTATTCCGGATGCCATCGATCAAAACGGAATCTTTTCGCCTATGCGGGCTCATGAATACGGATCATGGGAAAAAAGTGTGATGGCTGCAAAAGACCTGATCAAACAAGGTAAATTTCAAAAAATAGTTTTGGCCAGGGAAAAAGTTGTTCATTCCCCGCACCGGATTTCACCTACCTTGCTGGTTCATAACTTGAGAAGCAGATTTCCCTCCTGCTATAATTTTATGGTTTCGGAACCGAACGGAGCTACTTTCGCCGGAGCAACTCCCGAAAGACTTGTATCATTTCAGAACGGTTCCATTTTAACCGAAGGATTGGCAGGCAGTACTTCAAGAGGCAGAAGCGCAAGTGAAGACGCCTCTTTGGCAAAAAACCTGCTGAAAAGCCAGAAGGACAGATCTGAGCATAATTTTGTGGTGCAGGCCATTTATGATTCTCTCAAATCATTCAGCAATAGTATACATTTCCCAAAAACACCACATGTAAAAAAACTGGATAATGTACAGCACCTATATACCCCCATCAGGGCCAAAACTTTTCATGATGTAAAAATCCATCAGATATTAAAGGAAATGCACCCGACACCTGCTGTAGGTGGTTATCCTGCTTCGGCTTCTATCCCTTACATCAGTAAAATAGAAAACCTGGACCGCGGCTGGTATGCCGGGCCAATCGGATGGTTTAACCTGAGCGGATCAGGAGAATTTGCCGTTGCAATCCGAAGCGCCCTGCTTGAAAAAAACAAGGCAACACTATACGCAGGCTGTGGTATTGTTGAAGATTCCGATCCGGAAAAGGAATGGGAAGAAACCCTTCTGAAATTTAAACCTGTTATGTCTGCATTAAAAAAATCGGAAGTAAAGGATGTATAACCATCTTTCTGCAATGGCCTGCCTTGTGAATGCTTTTTACAGGGAAGGAGTCAGAAATGCTGTTATTTCACCCGGCTCACGGTCAACACCTGTTACACTGGCGCTGGCACTTCATGATGGAATTCAAAAACATGTTTTAATTGATGAGCGAAGTGCGGCATTCGTGGCTTTGGGCATCGGCAAATCAACGGGGAAACCGGCTCTTCTTGCATGTACTTCGGGAACCGCAGCAGCCAATTATTTCCCCGCAATTGTAGAGTCCGGGAACAGCGGCGTTCCGATGATCGTGCTGACGGCTGACCGTCCTGCATCCTTGCGCTCAACCGGGGCTTCTCAAACAATTGACCAGATAAAACTATATGGTGATCATGCCCTGTTTTTCCATGAAGCCGGTGAGGTTCCTGAATCCGGACAGGATTATGGCCGGCTGGATTTTTTAGCCAAACAGGCCTTTCAGGAATCCATCCGGCGCGGAGGAGCAGCACATATTAACCTGCCTTTCAGAAAACCGCTGGAACCGTCAGCCGGTGAACTGGAAAAACAAAAAGAAGTATTTTCAAGAAGCCTGAAGAATCAATCCGTTTCAGCCGATACCGGTGAAATCAATTATAAACTGCCCGATTCGTTTATCCGTACCCTGAGCCGGGCCGGAAAGCCCTTAATCATAGCCGGGCCAGCTAATCCGGCACACAATCTTTGTCAGCTCGTAGCCGGTTTATCAAACAAAAATCAGATACCCGTGATTGCCGAGCCCGGATCGGGATTGGTGCAAAACGGCCGGTCGGTATTCGGACGCTACGATCAGTTTCTCAGGGATTCAAATGCGATTGAAATTCTCAAACCCGATTGCATCATCCGTACGGGAGATCTCCCCTATTCAAAATCTCTACTGGATGCGCTTGATAAATGGAGTAATGTTCCCCAGTTTCACTTTACACGCAGAGAGAGCTGGCAGGGTATGATAACCGCAAACGGAAGCCGTTTTGTAATTCCTGAGAATGCAATTTGTGAATTACATAATATCAAAACAAATACAGATAAATCATGGTATGAGTTCTGGAAGCAGGCAAACTCATCAGCTTCAAATTTTCTTGCTTCAACTTTATCTGAGACAGAAATTCTGGCCGATGCGCACTTTTTCCATTATTTCCCGTCATCAAAATTCAATTCAGGAAATGTAATGCTTTCAAATTCTTTTATTGTGAGGGATATGGCTTTGTTCGGGAAATCTGAAAGAGGCGTCTTTGTAAACAGGGGTGCTGCCGGAATTGACGGCATCATTTCGACTGCACTTGGCATTCACCTTGGAAGCGGTGATCCTGTATGTTGCATAACCGGCGATATCGCATTTTTACACGATTCAAATGCATTGATTTCATTACGTGAACTTTCCGGAAATTTTGTAGTGATAGTAATTAATAACGGAGGGGGGACAATCTTCAGAATGCTGCCGGTTTCAATACACGAAGAGTACTTTGAAAAATATTTCGAAACTCCGCAAAATACCGATATTGCAAAACTCGCTTCAGCTCATCATATTGATTACAAATTAATCGACACCCTGAGAGATCTCCGTAGTCTTGATGATCTCAGCAACCGGAATGAACCGCTTATTATTGAAATAAAAACATCACCTGAACAGTCCATGCAAATTCGAAAAAAATTGTGGAATCATTCTTACCTCGAGCCCGGCCTTTAAAAAATGAAATTTTTTAAAAATGGCATATTTTATCATGCAGAAATGCATCAAAATAAAAAATCTCTGCCCTGTATCGTTCTATTGCATGGTTTTATGGGCTCTGGTGAAATTTTTAACGAGCTGTTGCCACGGATTAAACCGTTTTGTAATCCAGTCACCATAGACCTTTTGGGACATGGCAAATCAGGCGGAAGCACTGAGCCGGAGCGGTATCATTCCGAAAAACAGGTTGAGGATCTTGTCTCTATTTTGCAAAGGCTTAATCTTCAAAAGAGTTATCTGTACGGGTATAGCATGGGCGGAAGGCTGGCTCTGCAAATACTTTTTAACTCAACTCAGAATTTCAACGGTCTGATACTGGAAAGTGCCGGTTGTGGAATTGAATCTTCCAATGCTCGTTCTTCCAGAAAAAAAATCGACGCTGAAAGGGCTTCGGAAATCAGGGATGATTATGAGCAGTTCCTGGAAAACTGGCTCAATAAACCGTTGTTCAAAAGCAAACCGGATGAAGAGTACATCCGGATTTTTAAAAATCAGAACCCGGAATACCTGGCTGCCAGCCTTAAAGGCTTTGGAAGCGGTGTAATGGACCCGCTTTGTGGCCGGCTTGGCGAACTAAACATCCGCACTAAGCTGTTTGCCGGAGAACTGGATGATAAGTACCGTGAAATCATGCTTGAGATGAGCCGCAGAATCCCGGAGTCAAAAGTTGAGATTATCGCAGAAGCAGGACACCGAATTCACACCGACAATCCGGATACCCTTGCTGAAAAACTGAACTTATTTATTTAACTAAATAATTTAGCTTCGATCTTAACTGATAAATACCTTTAATACAGCTTCAAAAACTTAACGGCAAATAAAAAAGATTATCCTCTTATGAATTGGAAAACTGTAAAAGAATACGAAGACATCACCTTTAAAAAAAGTGATGGCATTGCACGAATTGCTTTTAACCGTCCTGAAGTCCGAAATGCATTCAGGCCCAAAACCCTTTTCGAACTTGAGGAAGCCCTGATTGATGCAAGGGAAGACACCTCCATCGGGGTGATCCTGCTTACTGGAGAAGGCCCTGCAAAAGACGGTGTTTATTCATTCTGTTCGGGAGGGGATCAAAAAGTGAGAGGATCCCGCGGTTATGAGGGCGATGACGGTGTACAGCGGCTTAATGTGCTTGACATACAGCGGCTTATAAGATTCATGAGTAAAGTTGTGATTTGCCTCGTACCGGGATGGGCTGTGGGCGGCGGGCACAGCCTGCATGTGGTTTGCGATCTGACACTTGCAAGTAAAGAGCATGCCATCTTCAAACAGACCGATGCTGACGTTGCAAGTTTTGACGGCGGGTATGGATCTGCCCTCCTGGCAAGGCAAATCGGACAAAAACGAGCCAGGGAAATTTTCTTTCTGGGCCGGAACTACTCCGCACAAGAAGCTTTTGAGATGGGAATGGTGAATAAAGTTGTTCCGCATGAAGAACTTGAAGCTACAGCATGTGAATGGGGCAGGGAAATTCTATCCAAAAGCCCGACTGCCATCCGGATGATCAAATTTGCATTCAATCTTGTAGATGACGGCATGACTGGCCAGCAGGTATTCTCGGGAGAAGCCACCCGCCTCGCCTATATGACAGAAGAAGCCGAAGAAGGCAGGAAAGCCTTTCTCGAAAAACGCAAACCCGATTACAGCAAGTTTCCGTGGCTTTCGCTTTAGTATTTTAGTATGTAGTAGGTAGTGAAAAACCTCCAAGCTTACGCTTTTTGCACCTTGAAGCGTTGAGTGTTCTAAGGTAAAAAAGAAAATTAGCAGGATTAAACTACTATCATGTCAACTGTAAACCCGCAAAGTTTTATCTCGGAGTTGCTTCTATTTATCTA
>CAYPZI010000023.1:0-29959 GCA_964415185.1 uncultured Balneolaceae bacterium
TAGATTCCTGTCATGTGGCGTAATCTCATAATCATATCATCTCTTTTATTCATAGCCCTTTTGGCTGCCAGGCAAACCATTGCACAGACTACACCCTTTAAAACCTATTCCATTGAGCAGGGATTAAGCGAATCGGTTGCAAACGATCTTGTTCAGGACCAAAAAGGGTACATCTGGGTTGCAACAGGTTATGGGTTAAATAAATTTGACGGCACATCTTTCCGCGTTTTTTATGAAAGAGACGGCCTCAATAGTAATGAAATCAACGCACTGTTCGTAGATAACGAGGGTGCCATGTGGATAGGAACAGGAAACGGTGTAAATCTGATGGTTCGTGATTCTGTTACTTCAATTGATGTACTTGAACCGCTGTTGTCCAAATCCGTGTCTCATTTTTACCGGGATTCCAGAGGTGATCTTTGGATTTCAACTGACGACTCCGGCGTCTGGGTTTTATCGGCTGATCAAGATGAATTAATACAATATACCAAAAATAACGGCCTGGCTGATAATGATGTCAGGGATGTGATTGAAGCGGAGGACGGATCAATCTGGTTTGCCACCAGAAACGGTATCACGATTCTGAAAGATGGTAACTTTGACCGTTTTCGGTTTGATGAAAGCCTTCCCTCACGCAAAATAAGGGTATTGAAAAAAAATGACTCCGGAAGTATCATTATCGGAACCCGTGATGGGCTGGCTGTCTATGATGGAAATACTCTTTCTATTTTTAATACCGGTCATGGATTGATCAGCAATCGTATTCAGGATATTCTTCCGGATGATGACGGTGGTTTATGGATTGGCACCGAAGAGGGGGCTGCATATTTCGATGGAATAAATTTTGTAAACCATCCTTTTCAACGGGGAACTTCCGGAACATTTGTCTATTCGGTAATGAGAGACCGGGAAGGAAATATCTGGTTCGGAACACTGGGCGGGGGTATAAAAATGTACCTGGGAAACCATTTTCGAAATTTTACAATTGAAAACGGGCTTTCGAATAATATTGTAACAGGATTTGAAGAAGACAGAAACGGCGATACCTGGATTGCTACTTACGGTGGAGGCATTGCAAAAAAGACCGGCAACCGGTTTTTATATTTTACCCAGGAAGATGGCCTTGCCGATGATAAAGTGTATTCTCTGTTTGAAGATTCCCGCAACAGGCTTTGGGTTGGAACAAGAAATGGTATCAACCAGATTGAAAACAACAGAATAAATGAATTGCCCGATACACTGGCATCCGTCAGGATGGCACGGGATTTTTACGAAGATCCGGAAACCGGTGACATATGGATAGCTACCTACCAGGATGGTATAATTGTTACAGACGGACGAAAGATAGTTGATCATTTTAATGAAAATAACGGATTACCTTCCAACACCGTTATGAAAATTGAAAGAGGGGATGACGGACATTTCTGGTTTGCAACCTATGGGGGTGCAGTTACTTATGACGGGCAAAATTTTAAAAACTACACGGTTGTAAACGGGTTGCCGGGAAACGGCGTCATTCATGTGATGATCGACCATAATGGCGAAAAATGGTTTTCTACTTTTAATGGAATCGCAAAATTCAATGACGGCAATATCCTTTCCTTTTCAAGATACGGCGGCAACAATCAAACGATAGCCTATTTCATGTTCCAGGATTCTTATAAAAATTACTGGATCGGCACAAATATTGGCCTTTTTAAAATTAAACCGGATGAATATCTGAATTCGGTTTCTCTTGGCCAGGCAATACAGACAGTGCGGGCGTTTACTACTGACCAGGGAGTAGTATCAAATGAGATGAATGCAGGAGCAAGCTTTATAACAGCCGATGGCAATATCTGGCTCGGAACAGTGGAGGGCGCCTCTCTTTTTTTTCCTGAACATGTAGATCCGGCAGGTGTTCCGCCCGCAATTCATCTTGACAATGTTCTTGTGAGTGGTGAACAAGTTCCTGAAAATATGAATGAATTCGATTACAACAGTAATTTTATTGAATTTGCGTTTACAGGTCTCAGCTATTCGGGTCCCGACCAGACTTATTATGAATACAGGTTGCAGGGACTTTCAGATCAGTGGCAGGTTACAACCGACAGGAATGTCCGTTTTGCATCATTACAGGCAGGAGAGTACGAATTTCAGGTCAGGGCATATAACAATGCCGGATTGATGAGCAGTGATATTGCAACTTACAGTTTCAGTATATTACCTCCTTTTTGGATGAGCGGCTGGTTTTTCATACTGATTTTTCTTTTTGCATGTACACTGATATATGGAATTTATCAATTCTGGAAAACAAAAAAGATGGTTGAGATCGAAAGAATGCGTGTCCAGATTGCAAGTGATTTGCATGACGATGTGGGCTCTTCTCTCACTGAACTTGCACTTCAGACTGATTTTTTAAAAACGGGAAATATTTCGAATCAAGTAAAAGAAACTCTGACACAAATTGGTGAACATAGCAGGAAAATAGTTTCAAGTCTGGACGACATTGTCTGGTCGATTGATGCACGGAATGATACCGCCGGTGATTTAACCGACAGAATGCAGGATTACGCTAACAATATTCTTTGTAAAAAAAATATTGAGATGGCGTATGATTTCAGCGAACTTGATATGGATAAAAAACTTCCTGTGCAGGTAAAAGAAAATATCTATCTGATTTTTAAGGAAGCAGTTAACAATATATACAAGCACTCAAACGCTGATAAAGTAGATGTCAGGTTCAAATTTGACAATAATTCAATCCGGCTTGAGGTTTATGATAACGGAACGGCAAGCTCAAATCACAGAAAATCGGGCCATGGCTTGAGAAATATTGATATGCGGGCAGACAGGATTGGTGCCACCGCGCGGATTTTGAACAACAACGGTTTTAAAGTACTGGTAGCCGGAAATATTAATTAAATATCCTGATTATGAAAACAAAAATCGGAATAGTAGAAGACAATAAAAAAATCAGAGATTTAATTCAGAGATACCTTGACATGCAGGAAAATATGTCCTGCCCGGTTGCAGTTGAATCTGTTGAAGAAATGCTTGAATATCTGAAAGATTATGATGTTCCGGATGTTCTTTTAATGGATATTCAGTTGCCGGGAATGTCGGGTATTGAAGGTATCGGGCTGATAAAAAAAGATTATCCTGAAACTGAAATTATTATGCTCACAGTTTATCATGATTCTCACAAAATATTTAATTCACTCTGTGCAGGGGCTTCAGGGTATCTTCTTAAGCACACTTCGTTGCCTGAAATCAGGGAATCAATTGAAAACCTGACCGGTGGAGGGGCACCCATGTCGCCCCAAATTGCAAGGAAGGTAATTGAACATTTCTCAGAATCGGTAGCGAAGAAAAAAAATACGGAAAGCTCGCTTACCGAGAGGGAGCAGGATATTGTGAATGGCCTGGTTGACGGCTTAAGTTATAAATTGATAGCAGACAGATACGATATCTCTATTGATACGGTCAGGGCACACATACGAAATATTTATAAGAAGCTACACGTTAACTCGAAAGCAGAGGTGATTGCCAAGTCGCTAAGGGGGGAAATTTAAATATCACATGAACATGTGATTTACGATTAATGTTAACAACTGTATTTTACAATTGAATGTTAAAAACAGTGATGAATAAAGTAGGTGAGGTTATTATGATACGGCAAAAATTTATGAACCCCGGATTTGCATTGGCAGCTATATTTTTGTTTTCGGGCTGTTATACGCAGCTAAATACAATTCATGAGCAAAGAGTTGTAGACAGAAGGCCTGCCAAGACGGTAGAAACAGTGAGTGACAATGCCTATAATGCCCCTCGTCAGACAGCATCACAGCCTGATACAGAACGCGTAATTACTGCAAGCGATGAAGAGAGCTATCTTGAAGGTTATGAACATGGCGTGGAAGACGGTTATGAAGACGGATGGACAGATGCTGAATCTTATTATTTCAAAGACTACGAAGCTGCCGAGTTTTACAGGGAAAACAGTGCCATACTGGGCTATCGTGATGCCGATGTAGTTTACGTAGACAACTATTACGGGCACGGATATTCTCCCTATGTGCTTAGCGGTTTCCATACACCATTTTATCACCATTCCGGATTTTATCATCCCGTTGCTTTTCACCATTATCCGAGGTCGAGTTTTCATTTTGGTTTTAATTTCGGACACGGTTTTGGTCACCACTATCCCTACTATGGCGGACATTTTTATCCGCACGGAGCTTTCTTTGCATTCGGATTTCACAGATCATTTCACCATAGCCCGTTTTTCCATCATGGCCATGGTCATGGCGGATTTGTACACAGCGGCAGCAGCGTTGGCAGAACCCGCACAGTCCGATCGTCAGGGCTATCATCCAGGGGTACAACACGCAGTACACGCGTGAGAAATGATGCCAGGACAAATGGAAGAACCAGCGGAACACGGATTAATAGCCGAGAAAGGTCTGTAAACAGCAGTGATGTCGGTGTTCGAAGCAGATCCGGCAGAACCGGACTCACCAGAAGCCAAGCCCGAATTAATGATAAAGGAAGAGTAAATACCATTCGCTCTCGTACTACGGGTACAACCACAACTATTCGGTCTCGTGCCAATACAATAAGGTCACGTTCTTCTGTTCGGACATCAGTCAGA
Source organism: uncultured Balneolaceae bacterium (assembly GCA_964415185.1). Lineage (GTDB taxonomy): Bacteria > Bacteroidota > Rhodothermia > Balneolales > Balneolaceae > CAYVBJ01. Next base: position 4,634 of record CAYPZI010000023.1, read on the forward strand.
AATCGATCCTTAAGGCCAAACCTTCGAACGCGTATCAGTAACTCCTCAAGAAGTGGAAGAGCATTGCGATCATCCAGCAGGTCATCTTCAGGCAGGAGTGCTGTTAGAAGTTCATCAAGGTCGTCATCAAGCCGTGGAACGATAAAGAGATCAAGGTCATCATCAAGCCGTGGAACGATAAAGAGATCAAGGTCGTCATCAAGCAGAGGTTCAATAAAGAGATCTTCACGATCCTCTTCAAGCAGGGGGGCAGTGAAACGGTCATCCCGTTCCTCTTCGAGTAAAGGTTCGAGAAGCCGGGGATCGTCGCGGAGCAGGGGAAACAGATAGTATTATAAATTAAATCAGCCGTTTTTTTTAAAAGTGCCGGGGAAAAAAATACTCCGGCACAACTTATTATCTCCGTTCGAACTACCTTATAAAAAAATGAAAAAACAGATTGCTATTGCCCTTTTTGTATTAATTGCAGGAGCTTTGAAAGTTGATGCACAAAATGACAATAACCCGCTCTTGTTTAGTAACCAGGCTATTTTGTTAGGCGACCAGAGGGGAGCCTATGATCCAGTAACCATGATTTTGCCGGGAATGGCTATGCCGGCGGGCTTTGGTTCATTCCTGGATAATCCGGCTGCAATGGCCATGTTTGATGAAAGCTACCTGGAGGCAGGATTTGCTTTCAGGAGAGTCAGTGAGGATGCAATGGTTTTGGGAAATGCCACGGATTTTTCTGATAACCAAACCACGCTTTCAAATGCAGGGTTTATTTATAAATTACCAACTAAACAGGGTAGTTTTGTTATTGGGGGAGGATTTAACCAACAATCTTTTTTTAACAGGGCATTGTCGGTAAGCGGGCGTAATCAAAACAATACTATTACTGACCAATTCAAAATTCCCGGTAATACGTTTGAAGATATTGCATTTAATACTTTTGCTATTGATTACGGCGACGAGGAACAGACATTTCTGGAATCTATATTCAGAATTGGTTTTGATAATTTTCCCGGAATTACACAGGAAGCCGAAATTACCAACAGCGGGTATGCCGGCGAGTTTTCCGGTTTTATTGGTACGGAGTTTCAAAAAAACCTTTTTGTGGGCCTCAGCCTTGGCGCTTCTTCCTCTTCATTCAGATTTGACAGGACATTTCTCGAAATCGATGAATTCAATGACTTTGCCGGAGATTTTATTGATACAAGCGGTGACGGTGATGGCGACACAGACGTTGACACTATTCTTCTTTCTGACAAAGTGGAAACCGATATGACAGGATTTCGTGCAAGGCTTGGCACCATTTACAAACTAACCCCGTGGCTGAATATTGGTGGCAGTTATACTTTCCGGTCACGCCTGAATGTTGACGAAACTTTTGATGCGACTATTCTCACTACCATGGATAACGGGTTTGAGTTCGAGGATAATATTTTTGGTGAATTTTCATACAGTATTTCATTTCCCGCAAGAGTTGGGGCAGGCTTTGCAATTGAAGATTTTTCGGGATTTACCCTTTCGTTTTCGGCTGAATACGTCAAATTCAGTAATACTGAACTGAATTTCAGTGATGATCTGTTTGAGGAGGAGAGAAACGAAAATCAATTTATTGCAGAGGTTTTTGATGATGTCTGGAGCTTCAGGGGAGGTGCCGCCTATCAGTTACATCCTCTTTTTACACTCAGGGGTGGTTACGGATATCAGCCCTCCAGGTTCAAAGAAGGCAGGGATGACCGGAACATTTTTTCAGGAGGCTTTGGTGCAAAATTAACCGAAAGAATTGACTTTGACTTCGGCGCGCAACTGATAAGGTTTGATGAAACTTCAACGGTTTTTGATTTCCAGGACCAGGCTCAAAATATCAGGTCTGAAACAGCAAGGCGTGATGTTGACCAGATTCAAATATTATCGACGCTCAGAATTAAGTTCTGAAATTATTCTTCCGTATCCAGTTCATCGAGCTTTTCTTTTTTCGGATTGATGCTCAGCACAGCTGTATTAACGTGCCGTACTACGTTCGCTGTAGTACTGCCCATCATCAGGTAATTGATTCCGGTTCGTCCCACCGTTGACATGATTACAAGGTCGTAATTATTGCTTTTAATGTGATTTAAAAGCTCTTCGTGCGGGGAGTCAGTTGAAATAATCACTTCCGAGGTAATCCGGTCTGATATTTGATGAAAGTACTCCTTTTCAACAAGGTTGAGACGATCATTTCGTATTTTCTTCAGGGAAGTGTCTTTTTCATCAGCTTCGAATTGCTCAAAACTGAGCACATGTACCAGGTGCAAAGTTCCTTTTGTACGTTGTACAATATCCAATGCATAGGGAAAAGCTTTCGCAGAATTATCCGAAAAATCTGTAGTAATCAGTATATTTTTAAATTCTCCTACATCCGATTCGTTTTCAACTACCATTACAGGAACGGAAGAGAGCCTCAGTACTTTTTCAGCAACAGATCCAAGAAAAAACCTTGAGAAACCGGTTCTTCCATGAGTACTCATAATGATATAATCAAAATCGGACTCTTCAGCCACATCAATAATGCATTGAGCTGCACTGCCAAATCCCACAATTGGCGAGTTGATCAAGTTTTCGTCAAGATACCCTGTAGCTGCTTCCAGTAGCCGCTCTTTGATGTTCGCTTCAATTTCATCAAAATCCCTGTGGACCGGTGTGTTTAATCCGAATGCGTAGGGTTCATCCAGTTCGGAAACCGGTATATGGGAATGAAAAGGTGTAATTGTACACTCTTCAAATATTTTAGAGAATTTGGAGGCTACCTGAAGTGCCTTTAAACTCAGGTCGGAGAAATCAATAGGGACTAAAATTTTCATATAGCTGAATCATTTGAGTTATTGGAACGTTTTTCAAAATAAAAAATTCAGTGATCATCTTTAAGAACTAAAACAAGATGATTTTTGTAGGGGATACCCCCCAGTGTTCCGGAAAAGTAGCTTTATGATCCTGTATCTTTTTAGACGGCTAATTACGGTCCTCGTACCGTTTTTTAATAATCCAGTGAATAATTGGGGGAGCAATAAAAAGGACAAGAATCACATTGCCGGTAAGTTTATAGATGACCAAAGCGGCAAGAATACAGGTCAGAAGAATTAAAATGCTTAATAACCATGTTTTTTGGTGTATTGTCATTTAAATCAGGTTGCTTCAATTCTCAGGATTTCAAGCGGAGTTTGTTTATATATTGACCTGTTACCAAACCAGCCGAGTAATAAGATACTTGTAATTACAGCAGCAGAGAGATAAATAATAATAGCGTAATCAGGTATATATTCGATGTCAAAATAAAAAGAAGCCAAAAGGTAACTTCCGCCAACTGATAAAATTAACCCTGTAGCACTTGCCAATATTCCAAGTAATAGATATTCAACCGTTTGAATTCCGCTCACCTGGGTTTTACCGGCTCCAAGTGTTCTTAATAATACGGATTCCTGAATCCGCTGATTCTTGCTGAGTGAAAGAGAACTTATCAAAACAATAAAACCCGTTATAATTGTAAAAAAAGCCATGAATTCAATTGCAATGGAAATCTTGTCAAGAAATTCACGAATACTTTTGAGAACGATTCCCAGGTCGAGTGCGGAGACATTCGGGTATGCTGACACGACTTTTTGCTGGATTTTTTGTGATGATTGAGAACTTTCCGCTCTCAGCACAGTTGCATAAAATTGAGGAGCAGGTTCAAGCACTCCTTCAGGGAACAAGATAAAAAAATTGGGTTCGGGCCTTTGAAAGTCCACTTCCCTGATGCTTGCAACCACAGTATTTACCGGCACGCCCTGAACATCAAATGTCAGGCTGTCGCCGATCGCGAGTTCCAAATCTTCGGCTATTCGTTTTGCCGGTGAAATGGGAACCACACTATCAATTCCATCAGCAGTACCAATCCACTCACCCTCAATAAGTGTTTCTGATTCTCTGAGTTCGTTGCGGTATGTAACCCGGTATTCCCTTGTAAGAGCCCAGCGGCTTACCGTTCTGGCCGTATCGTTTCTGATTTCAGACACAGGTCTGCCTCTGAGCGATTGTAACCGGATAGAGACAATCGGGGCGTTTTGAAGCAGCTCGGCATTTTCATCCTTTATTATTTCAACAACTCCCTGGTTCTGATCCGATTGAATATCATAAAAAACCAGGTTCGGGGCATTATCTCCCAGCTCCATGTCTATGGTATTTACAATCATATGCTGGCTCAAATAGAGGATACTAATCAGAAGCACCCCCATACCAATTGTTGCCGTAAGCATTCCGGTTTGATTGTTGGGCCTGAACAGATTGGCTGCTCCCTGGCGCCAGATGTAGGAAAATTGCCGGAGCCGTAAACTCTTAATTACATTCATCAGCAAAATTGCGATAAGGAAAAGTATAAAGGTAGAAGCGACAAGTGCGGCTGAGAAAACAATTCCGCTTAGAAAATTGTCAAGAATCAGGCCGATTGCAACCGAAGTAATCAAAAAAGCGGATATCCCGAAAATTATTTTTGATTTTGAAGAAATGAAGGAAAGCGGGGATTGGTCGATTTTACGCAGTGTAACCATGGGTGAAATGCGGGTGGCACCGGCAATCGGCAGCACTGAAAAACCAAGGCTGGTAACAACTCCAAGTAAAACCCCGCCGGCTACAACTGTATATGAAATGGACTGGTTGATTTCAAAAGGAAGAAAATCAGTAAAGAAAGTTGGCAAATAATATTGAATTCCAACTCCGGAAAGGGCCCCGGCTAAAGAACCTGCAATGGCAATAACAGAAACCTGTACAATAAAAACAGCCGTTATTTGTGATGATGCCACACCGAGACATCTCATTGTGCCGATCGTTTCCATTTTCTTTTTGATATAGACATACATCGCACTTGCCACTCCAAGCCCGCCCAGCAACAAGGCAATAAGGCCAATTAGTCCCAAAAAATTAGAAAGGTTATCCACTATCCTTGCGAATTGCCTTTGCCTTGATTCAACAGTATCGATATCAACCCGGTTGGCACGGGCTGCCGGCCTGATTGTCTCGATCACCTGTTGAATATTAGCTCCTTCATTCAGTTTGAGATAATTTTTGTATTCGAGCCTGCTGCCGCGCTGCAAAAGCTGCGACTCTTTCAGGATGCCTGCCGGTACAAAAACCCTTGGGCCAATCAGTGCAAAAGCGGCGGCTTCGCCGGGCACGCTCAGTAGTTCGCCTGTAATCGGGAGGGTAACTGCCCCGACTTTCACGGAATCACCTACTTCAAGTCCGAACTGAACCATTGCGGTCTGTTCAACAAGGGCTCCATTTGTTTTCTGATAGGTCCCGGCAGCTTCCAACGGACGGGTCTCAAGTGAACCGTAAAAGGGAAAACCGCCTTCAACACCCCTGATCTGTGAAAGCCTGGTCTGTCCGTCTTTACCATAAATAACCATCGATGAAAATTCGATGGAGAGAGCCTGGGTTACATTAAGGGTGTCAATAACAGCCTGCAGGGAATCGGGCAGAGGAGAGTTGGATTCCAGTTCAAGGTCAGCTCCGAGCAATTCACGTGATTGATCCTGTACTGTACTGTATATGTCAGACCTGAATGACAAAATCGCAACCAGTGCGGCAACCCCGGCTATGATCGAGGAGGTGTAGAGCAGAAGCCTTCGCCACTGGGGACGTGCATCGCGAAGTGCAGTTTTCCATGGAAACGGAGTGAACAGGGCTTTTAAAAAATTCATCTGTTTATAAGAGTCTCTTTTTCAGCTATGGCAGAATCTTGGGAATTGAGAAGTGAATCGGATTCGATTTTTCCACTTCTCAGTTTTATCATGCGAGAACACTTGGCTGCCAACTCCGTATCATGGGTTACAATTACAAGTGTTGTGCCCTGGTCTTTATTGAGGTCAAAAAGCAAATTTTCGATATGTTCGCCGGTATCTCCGTCAAGGTTGCCGGTCGGTTCATCGGCAAAAAGTATTTCGGGTTGATTAATGAATGCTCTTGCAATCCCGACCCGTTGTTTCTCACCTCCCGAAAGCTGTGATGGATAGTGACTTAAACGGTTCTTAAGCCCGGTTTTTTCGAGCAGCCACTCCGCCCTCTCTTCAACTTCTTTATAAGGCCTGTTTCTAAGCTCCAAAGGAACCATAACATTTTCAATAGCCGTAAGTGTAGAAATGAGTTGAAACGATTGAAAAACAAATCCTATTTTTCTGTTTCTGAATTGTGAAAGATCTTCTTCCGCCATGGATGATATTTCCCGGTCACGAAAAAAAACCTTACCCGAGGTGGGTTTATCGAGTCCGGCACTAAGGCCTAAAAGTGTTGTTTTTCCGCTGCCCGAAGGGCCAACTATGGAACAGGTTGTTCCTGATTTAATGTCAAAGCTTACATTTTCAAGAACAGTCAGGGGCTTGTTTCCACTTGAAAAAGTTTTAGTTAAATTTTGAGATTTTAAAATAATAGATGAATCCATTCGGTTTATTTAGAGTTACATAAACAGGGTAATTTAATACAATAAAGTCTCAGAAGAACAATAATTAACAATACAAACATTCCAGATGCAACATATGAACAGATTAAAGAAAACGTCAGAGGGAATTAAAAGTATTATCTGCCTGATAATTTTGGTTTTTTTTACAATTTCCTTGAGCTTTTCGCAGGAAAAAAGCAAAACAATTCTATTTTTTGGAGACAGCATTACTGCGGGTTATGGCCTTGACCGTGTGGAAGCATTTCCGGCTTTGATTGAAGATAAAATAGATTCACTGGGTTATTCATACAAGGTTGTAAACGCCGGGTTGAGCGGTGAGACTTCCGCAGGCGGGCTTCGACGGATCGACTGGGTGGCACAACAGCGGATTGATATATTTGTATTAGAGCTTGGAGGCAATGACGGTTTGAGGGGTATTGATCCCCAGGCTACAAAACAAAATCTAATTGGTATTATAGATATTGTACAAAAAAAATATCCCAATGCGGAAGTTGTACTTACCGGAATGCAGGCACCACCCAATATGGGTATTACCTATACCACTGAGTTTAAAAATATATTTTTAGAGATAGCGGAACAGAAAGACGTTCACTTCTTCCCGTTTATTCTTGAAGATGTAGCGGGTATCGAAGAGTTGAATCAGCCTGATGGTATTCATCCTACGGCAGAAGGGCACCGGATTATTGCCGAAAATCTCTGGCAGTTTTTAAAAACCTTGTTATAAAATTGTTGGGTTTATGGATAAATGACTCCATAAGTCTAAAAAAAGTATAACATCTTCGTCAAAGCCTAAGAATTTGTGAAATCTATCGTTAGATTGATACCGTCATATGACATGACTCATTTGTTAAAATTAACATGAACCAAACGTAAGGAGATATCTTATGAAGAAGCTAGCTGCTTTATTATTAGTTGCTGGATTTCTGTTTGCATTCGCACCAACCGAAAGTGAAACTGTAGAAAACAGTGTTGCTATAGGTGAGAGCGTGACTGTATCAGGAACTCTGGTAGATACGAAATGTTACGGCGAGATGCCCAAAATGAACAAGGGCAACGAACACACCGTAATGAAAGATGGACAAAAGATGAAGATGCCTAATTGTGCTACAGCTTGTGCAAATATGGGTATTCCCGCAGCCATCGCCACTGATGATGGTGAAACATTGACTATCATCGCACCTGCAGGCCAACTTGCAGACCATATGGCGAAAGAGGCCAAAATTACCGGTAAGATCGCTTTTGACGGTGGAATAATCCCCGAAAAAGTAGAAGTAAAAGACGGTAAAAAGTGGACTCAGGTTAAGCTTGCTTACATGATGTAATTTTTTATTACATTAATTCTTAAGAAGGATGGCCTCTATTGAAAGGCCATCCTTTTTTTATGTTAAGCATTTAATGGAATAACTTGTTAAATAAATCGTTGCGAAATAAACGAGTAATATTCAGATATGATTGATATCAAAATAATTGCAATAGTTACATTATTTACAGGGCTTATGATTGCCTGTGGCGGCGAGAATGTTCAGGAATACAAACCGGGCCCTTCAACATTTACACAAGGCGATACACTTACCGTCTCCGGAATTCTGATTGATACGCATTGCTATGCGCTTGACAAAAGCAACACCGGGCATGATCACAACTTGCCTCAAAGCGGATTTCGTGAAGATTGTGCTGAATACTGTGCATTGCAGGGATACCCGGTTGGTGTTCTGATTGAACAGGAGGGTGAAGAGGATTATGTATGGGCAATTATGACGGCTTCCCAAATTTTTGCGGATTACATGACCCAAACCGTTCGGGTTGAAGGAACGGTCCGCTCCGATGGAGTTCTTGACCCCCTGGGAGTTGAATTAAAAGATGGAGTAGATTCCTGGATTACCATTATGTAGTTATTGCGGAAAGCCGGATTTAGGGCAAGGGATATTTGACTACTTAGCAATCTGGTTTTGATGAGTTGCTTTCCCTTTGCTTTTTCACTTTTGCGTTTTCACTCATTCCAACTAACTGCAATTTTATTAAAATTCATATGGAAGCAGTAAGTAACACTATGGGCTTGAATACATCTATTCAATAACTTCTATCGAAGTCACGACTGCTGAACTCCCGCGAGATTCAATTTCAAACCGGATGCTGTCCTGAGGCTGTACACTTTGTAACAGAGTTGTATCACGGACTGAAAAAGCCATGGTCATTGCGTTCATGAAGCCGGGTATATCCCCATGTTGAACGATAAAATTCCGCTTGCTCGGCGGGATGGAAACAACCTTGCCGTTTCCTTCAAAATGATCAACTGTATCTTCCTGTTGCATTTCGGTTTGAGTTGCCGGCTCCTGAGAATTATCATCCGTGTTTTCAGATTTTTTTTGACAGCCGGAAATAGTTGAAATGAGTAAAATAAGAGTAAATGTTCTGTAAAATCTGAGCATAATAAAACAACTTAGTTAGTAGAATACTTTATATTAATAATAAAACAAGTGAATGAAAATCTGAAGTTAGTTACGTTATATAAATAGAATAATTTTAAAACTTGATAATATCAAATAATGAAAAAACTAATTCTTGTATTTTTGGTTTCATTTTTATTTTGGTCATGTGCCAAAACCGAGAAAGACTCCGGAGAAGCCAGCCGCTCACAGACTTCAAATACCGAAGTAACCACACAAACAAAAAGTCTTGAAAAAATAGCAAAACCGAAATCTGACGGCACTTTAGGTACAATTCCTGATTATGAATTCGAAACTTTAAACGGAGAAAAGCTCAACATCTCAGATTACCGTGGTAAGGTTTTGATGATTAATTTTTGGGCAACGTGGTGCGGCCCCTGCCGAAAGGAAATACCTGAACTCGTAAAGCTTAAGGAAAAGTATGGGTCTGAAGGACTCGAAATAATCGGGATAGCACTTGATGAAGAGGGATTTGAAGTAGTTGAGCCTTTTTTGAATCAATTTGATATCAACTATACCATCGTTATGGATGACTACTCTTATGGTAATCAACTCGGAGGCATCTACATGGTGCCTACTACTTACTTGGTTAAGACGGATGGAAAAATTGCTTTCAGGAAAATCGGGGAGATAACAGTAGAAAATATAGAAGAGAAAATTACAGAGCTTCTCTGAATTAATCTTTAACTGGCACAGTTCTGAACCGGACCTCAATACGATTGGTGAACTTTACAAATTGAGGAACATCTGTCAAATCCCTGGTTCTGCCAATGTCAGCCTGAGACATCTCTGCCCTGAGAACGGGAAATGAAGCGGAATTCTCACTATAATTGATAAATTCTATTCTTTCTATTTTCAGTCCGGACTCATCAGCTATGAGTGATGCCTTGTGACGGGCATTCTTGATTGCATTCCGCAGAGATTCTTCATCTCCCTCTTCACTTCTTGTGGTTTGGAAATCTGCTCTGAAATTATCAAAACCATTTTCGATCAAAAGAACCTGTATTTTCTCATAAGCCGAAAAATCTGACAGGGTAAGCTGTACCTGCTGACTTGTCCGAATTTCATTTCTGTTGTTAGTTCGGTAGCGTGAAATTTGAAAAGGTTGAAATACAATTGCCGAGTCGTCTATACCGAAGCCGGTAATGAGTTCCGAAACTGTATTCTCGAGTTCTTTATGTTCATCAAAAGCCTGGCCAGGCGTACCGGCAATGACCTGGAGATTGATTTGCAGTACAATTAAGTCAGCCGGAAGAAATGTTTGTCCCTCAGCATTTACGGTTAAACTCACAGCATGAAGATGGGGCGGAACAGAAACCTGGCTAATGGCGGGAAAGTAAATAAAAAAGAAATTTAAAATTGCTGCCGTCAGAAATATTATTTTTGTATTCATTTGATATTAATTTAATTTCAATTTTAGATCATTTATAAATAATTGATATACTTTAAAAAACAGGTAAAATATTAAATATCAACTATTTATTTAAAATAAGATATCTCAATAATTTAGCTTGTAAATTTTTTTAATTTAACCAATATTATATCAGTGTTATGGAAGCGCTTGCAATCATCATAAAAAGTTAATTTACAGACCCTGATAATTGCAGTTTCTGCTTATAACCAAATATACAGATGTTGTTTCAACATGAATAAAAAAAAGTAACATCGACTAAATCACTCAATTAATATGAAAAATAAGTTACAGCTATCATCGATAAGCCTTCTGTTTGTAATAAGTTTCATTTTTTTATTTGTTCCGTTACTATCGGCAGAAACAGTTGAACATCTGCAGGTAACAGAGATATCCGGCCAGGTTATAGAAAGCAGCTCAGGTGATCCGCTTGCCGGTGTAAATGTTGTTGTTAAAGGCAAGGTGGTTGGTACGTCAACCGATGCAAACGGAAGATTTTCGTTAAGGGTGCAGCAAGATCCGCCATTAACACTTGTGTTTAGCATGGTCGGGTTCAATTCAAAAGAGGTTGACATCACAGAGAATGAAGTGGCCGGTTTACAGGTCGAGCTGGTGGAAGCACCCATTGTAGGGGGAGATATAGTGGTATCAGCTTCAAGGGTTGAAGAGAATATCCTTGAATCGCCTGTTTCGATTGAAAAAATTGATGCAATCGGAGTCCGGGAAGCAGCAGGCACCAGTTTTTACGAAAGTATTGCCAACCTGAAAGGGGTAGATTTCAGCACTCAAAGTATTACATTCAAGTCTATTAACACGCGCGGGTTTTCAGCTAATGGTAATACGCGATTTGTGCAGTTGATTGATGGCATTGATAACCAGGCTCCGGGGCTGAATTTCCCGGTCGGCAACGTAGTGGGAATATCAGAATTGGACCTTGAAAGTGCCGAACTTATGCCCGGAGTAGCTTCGGCGCTCTACGGCCCAAACGCTTTAAACGGTATTTTGCTGCTGAATAGCAAAAGTCCGTTTGATTACAGGGGATTGTCTTTCGAGGCAAAAACCGGCCTGAACCATATTGATTCAGATGATGACGACACTTCCGTTTACCAGGATTATTCGCTTCGTTATGCCGATGTGATTAATGAAAAATTTGCCTTCAAATTTAATTTCTCGTACCTGGATGCCACTGATTTTATTGCCGTTGATACCAGGGACCAGGGGCCGGCTTCATTTGGTTCCGTTGAACGGGGTGCCACTTCCAGAAACGGAAACAGGGTCTTTGACGGCGTTAATATTTACGGGGAGCAGCTTCTTACCGTAGGCCAAATAGCTGACCTCCAGATTCAACAGGGAAACCAGGATGTGGCCGCTATCAGGGCGCTTCTTCCAGACGGTGAACTTGGGGCATTCACACCCACAGGTTTTACCGAATCGTCATTCGTTGATAATTCTGCAGAAAGTTTAAAACTTGGCGGGGCTCTCCATTACAGGATAACCGATAATTATGAACTTCTGGGACAATTTAACTGGGGTTCCGGAAGTACGGTCTACACTGCAAATGACCGGTTTGTACTTGATGATTTTTCAATCTGGACGGCAAAACTTGAACTGCGCCGGCCAAATTTTTTCATCAGAGGCTACACAACCCAGGAAGATGCGGGTGATACGTATGCTGCAAATACAGTTGCTACTCTAATTAATCTGGAGACATTTGTGCCTGCCTATTTTGAAACATTTGCCGGGGCAAGAACCCAGGGTGCAACCGTTGAAGAGTCTCATGCTCTCGCACGTCAGGCCGGCAATCAGGCCCAGCCACAACCCGGTTCTCAGGAATTCGAGGAAGCATTTAATCGGCTGAGAGATATTCCCATTTCAGAGGGTGGAGCCAAATTTCTTGACAAAACGGGATTGTGGCACGCAGAAACCATGTATAATTTTTCTGAAATTATAGATCCTTCAAAAGTAGAAATCATTGCAGGCGGTAATTTCAGAAGATTCGCCCTTGAATCGGAAGGGACCCTTTTTGCGCTTCGTGATGATGGCAGTGAATTCAATATAGATGAATACGGATTTTATACCCAGCTTTCAAAGGGGTTTTTTGAGAATAAACTCGACCTGCAGGGATCATTTAGATTTGACAAAAATGAATTTTTTGACGGACAGTTTTCACCCAGATTCTCAGCTGTTTACAAAGTTGCCAATAATCACAACCTCCGGGCTTCTTTTCAAAGAGGTTTCCGGATACCGGATACCCAAACACAATTTATTGATCTTGATGTTGTAACCCGGCGCTTGGTTGGAAGTAACCCAATTTTGGTGGACAGGTATAACTTTGAAACCAATACAGTATACCGGACAGAAAGTGTGGAGGCTGCCAGGCTTGCACTTGAAGAGGGGCAAAGCCTCGACCAGGCAAGAGGATTGCTTGAACCTGTTGAATTTGAAGAATTTGAGACTGAAAAAGTGAGCACGTTTGAGGTCGGTTACAAGTCACTGATTAACAACCGGCTTTTTATAGATGCATACTACTATTTCAGCTCTTATGAAGATTTTATAGCGGAAATAGATTTTACCCAGGCGGTTCCAAACGGATTGCGCCAGGACCCGGGAGATTTCAACCCTGACAGCAATACCGGCAAGGATGCCATTATCAATCAAACGGTTGCAACTCAGCGTTTTGGTTTTGATGTAAATGCCGACGGAAGGGTAAAAGCCCAGGGCTTTGCAATTGGAAGTGATTATGTTTTTTATAAGGGATATACCTTTGGCGGCAACGTTTCATACAATAAGCTGATTTCACAGGATGACCTGATTGAACAGGGTTTTAATGCTCAATTTAATACACCCCGGTGGCGGTATAATATTCGACTTAAAAACCGGTCTCTGACTGAAAATATAGGCTTTAATGTCGTGTACAGATGGCAGGATGCATTTCTGTGGGAATCATCGTTCGGAGAAGGTGTAATAGAATCGTTTGGGACCCTCGATGCCCAGGTGAGTTATAAAATATCCTCATTGAATACCATAGTAAAACTTAGCGGAAGCAATATTATCAATAACAGGCATACAACCTCATTCGGCAACCCGAGTCTTGGTGGGATATATCTGTTGTCGTTCACATTCGATCAATTCCTGAATTAAAAAATTTTATGACTATGAAATCCATTTCAAAACCTATCATCTTTCTTTTCAGTTTCTTTTTGATTTTAACCGCTTGTGATGGCAAGCTGGATACACTGGTTAACGACAGGCTTGAGGATAACCCGTTACCGGATCCTTTAACAGGCGATGCGGGTTCCGCTAACTTCAGTAATTTTGTAACAATTGGAAATTCACTGACAGCCGGCTTTATGGATGCGGCTCTCTACAATGATGGCCAGCAAAATTCAGTCGGGGCATTAATCGCCTCGCAGCTGGAATTGGCCGGAGCTCCCGCTTCTTTTAATCAGCCTGATATCAATTCCGTTAACGGGTTTAACACCTCAGTCCCCAACCCGGTGAACGGAACCGTTTTAGGGCGTTTTAAACTGGATACAAGTATTCCGGGCCCTTCACCTGTTATTAACGGTGATCCGATTGCACCGTTTAACGGGAATACAGCCGATCTGAACAATTTTGGTGTTCCCGGTATTGTTGTTGGACAACTGCTGACACCCGATACCGCAATTCCCGGAACAGCAGCTTTTAATCCGTTTTATGCCCGTTTTGCATCAAGTCCCGGCAGTTCAACTATTTTAAGTGATGTTATTGCTACCCAACCCACATTTTTTACACTCTGGATGGGTAATAATGATGTTCTCGGTTTCGCCCTTAGCGGTGCCACGAGAAGCGAGATCCTGACCTCCACTGAAGATTTTCAGCAGCAATATGGTGCTGTTATTAATGAGCTAATGACTGAAACTCAGGCGGATGGAATTGTGGCCAACATCCCCCCGATTCTTGCCATTCCTTTTTTCAGGGCAGTGCCTTACAATGTGATTGAACTTGATGCCCAGACTGCAGAAACTCTTAACCAGGGACTAAGTGGCGTAAATGATGCACTGGATGCCATTGTTCAATTTTTTGGTCATCCGGCCGAAGATGCAGAACGCAGAAAAATCAATTATTCGGAAGGCAATAACCCGGTTTTAATCATGGATCCGGACCTTGAAGATGTAGGCCCCAAATTCGACCAGTTGCTTGCCGTAGGGGGTATCACACCGGAACAGAGAGAAGCACTGCGGCCTTACGAGCAATCCCGGCCTATGACTGTTAACCCGCAAACAGGCCCCGAACTGCTGCTGCTGACGGCAGGCCAGGTATTGGGAACTCTCGCGGATCCTTCCAATCCACAGTCGCAAATTGGCGTGGTCATCCCGCTTGAGCCTCAGTTTCATTTAACTGCCCAGAATATCATAGAGATTGAGACGGCACGATTAACGTTTAATGGTATTATTGCAGCAACAGTCCAGGCAGCAAACCAGGGTGGAGTCAGGCTCGGGCTGTTCGATACAAATGCACCTGAAAGCGCATTTCTTGACATATTCGGAATCAGTGACGGAGAACTGGGAATCAGAATTGACGGCACTCTCATGCAACCTGATTTTAGCCCTAACGGCGTATTTTCGACAGACGGGGTTCATCCCAACCAACGCGGGAATGCCATTTTGGCCAATGAGTTTATCAGGGTAATCGAGGAAACGTTTGGAGCTGACATTCCTGATTTTGAGGTTCTGCGCTTGCCAAGTGTACAACTCTGTGCAGGAGATTGTGTAAGTCAGCAGCAAAGTCCCGGAGAAGTACCGCCTGCTGAAAACCTGATTTTAATGGGTTCGAGATAATTTAGCGGCGATTTTATAAGATTCAGAACTCCTGACTCTATATAAAAATATCAAGGGGTTACAGGAATTGTATCGTAAAACAAGAAGTCGTTTTTGTTAGTTGTTCGTTGTCAGTTGTCGGTTGTTTACAAAGCAACCACGAACCACAAACAACGTACAACGAATTAACGAATCCGGTACAAATCTGATACAACTACAAAATCGCGACTTGAACTTTTACTTTAAGGCAGGAGTTTTGATATTACGAATTCTCTTTGGATAAAGTTACAAGAGTGGCACCCCAGCCGCCTCCCGATTCATCTGCAAGGCGATAGGAAACTACACTCGGATTTCTGTCAAGCAAGGCATGAACGCCGCGCCTGAGATGTCCCTTGCCTTTTCCGTGTATGATTCTGAGATTATAAATTTCTTTATCCAGGCATGCATTGATATACTGGTCAATTAACGTTCGTATATCAGACGGCTGAAAAAGATGCAGGTCTAATGTTCCGTCAATCGGAAGGTGGACGTAGTCATCTTCGCGCATGGTTACTCCTTTTTACACTGAAACGAGTAAAGTTTTAAATTGGTCTTGATCATTGTAAAACAACTGTTTTGACATATTTGATACGTCCCGTTCGAGATCGGATAATAAATCTCTTAAAAAATTACTGATACTTTTGGCAGGTGGCATTTCGCGGGTTTCAACCTGCCATTTTATCCATTCATCCAGAATAAGCAGGTCATAATGTTTGCCCAGGATTTCAGAAAGTTTTAATAGGTCACAATCAGAGATCTACGAGATAGTCAACATAAATTCGTTCCTCTGCAACAGATTTAATGAATTTGATTGCTTTCTGATGATGCGGATTACGCGTATACATTTCGAAATCGAGGTCCGTTTCAAAGTCGGAAATCAGGACCACATCATATGCCTCCGTACTCTCTTCATTTATCTGAATACCAACCTCGACATTTTTGATTTCATCGATGTTAGCACGAAGGCCTTCGAGTATGAGTTTTAGTTTTTCGGCATTTTTCTTTTTTGCAGCTCCTTCGGCTTTTTCCTTTAGTTTCCACATAACAATGTGACGTATCATAATGACTCCTTTGATTTAGAGTTGTTATCTTCGTTTTGCAAATTCAAGATCTTCAGGTGCAACGGTATCGGATGCATCGAGAACAGTCTGCATAGAAAATGCCCCTGCTGCCCATAAAAAAAATTTGGCCTGACCGGGATTTTCATTTCTGACCCATTGGTAAACAAGTATGTAACTCTCAGCCACAGAGACAAGTTGTTCCCTGGTGAGGTTTTGAGGATCATCTATAACGGGTAAAGTTAAACCGGCCCCGGCGATTATTTGATTCGGATTATCTAATTTATCAGTATTCTGGCTGTATATGAGCGGCCAAAGGTAGGGATTGCCAAGCCTTGATTCGGCAATAGACCAAAGAGACTGGCCTTCTTCAACTGCTACGGTTTCGGTTTCTTCTTCGGGGGAGATGCCAGGTTCACTCGCCGGCTTGTCCTCCAGTCGCTGATCTGAAATAGTGTCAGGTGCGGGTTCTTCAACTGACGGCGGCTCAGTTTCAGGAGGTGCGACAACAACTGCCTGCCGGGCAGTTCTGCTTGCCAGGTAATAAATTGCAAAAATGAGTACAATCGCGAAAATGACCAGATATAAATAGGTATATCGCGTAGTATAAAACGTGATTTTTCTTTTTGTAGGTTTTGCCTCCGGCATTTTAGGCTCCAAAGGTTCAACTGGCGGTATTTTTGCAACCTCTTTATCCTTTTTGGCTACCGAAGGCGCCTTTTTTTTCATTTTCTCAGGATGAGGCCTCTCAATCAGCAGGTCATTTGCTTCATCCGGTTCATCGCCTTCTTCTTTTCCGATTGAGCTTAAGAGAGAATCTGCCTGAGTGCTTTTCAGTTCCTTTTTTTCTTCGGGGGCTTGTTGCGAAGTGTCTTTTAATTCCGGTTTATCTTTTTCAGAGGCAGCTGATTCCGGCTTTGAAAGTACAACCGTTTCTTTTTCCTCAAAAGGTTTATTTACACGCTCCCGCAGGCTTTTGTAAGGGCTGAAAACTATTTTGTTTTGTGCCGGTATGGTGAGCTTCTCGCCGGTTTGGGGATTTCTGCCTTTTCGCTCATCCATCCACCTAAGTTCAAACTTTCCAAATCCGGATATCCTGACCTCACCGTTTTTTTTCAACCCGCCTTCAATCACTGATACAAGTTCTCTGATAAACTCAGTAGAAAAACCCTGATTACGGCCCGTGCTTTCCGAAAGCTGGTTGATAAATTCAGAAAAAGTGATTTTTTCACTCATTTGTTGGCCTCTCAAATTTCAATTCATCTTTGAGAGGCGAGGCGGGGGAAAAATCGGGAACTCTTTTTCCGGGCGTGATCAGATAGTCGTCATAGTGCGGATTATAGATTTTTTTGGGTTTTCTGATTTTAGTTGAAAATGTACCCAAATCCGGAATTGTAATCGTTTTTCCGTTTTCCAGATTTTCAGTTACTAATTCAACAAATTCACGAACCAGCTCATCCGTTTCTTCCTGTGTGAGCTCGAGCTCTTCCGCAAGAGTTTTGACCAGGTCCTTATGATTCATGAACAAATTAGTTAATGATGTCCGATTGATATCAGACAAAGAGATGTGCGAATTTGTGCTGATAATCCGCTTTTTTTTTGTCTGTTAAGCCGTATCTGTAAAGTTATTACTAAATAAACGAAAAAAATCGGAAAAATATGAACGAATATTTCATATGATTTTTTATTATAAGTAAAGACCAATTAAAATGTAATCCTTTATGTCTCAGCCACTTAATGTTACAGAGAAACTAATCAAGTCTCATTTAAAAGAAGGTGAAATGGTTCCGGGCAAGGAAATAGGTCTCAGGATTGATCAGACTCTGACCCAGGATGCCACCGGAACACTTGTAATGCTCGAACTTGAATCGATGAAACTGGATAATGCAAAAACCGACCTTTCCTGTCAATATGTCGATCATAATTTATTGCAAACCGATTTTAAAAATCCGGATGATCATCTTTTTTTGAAATCGGCCGCTCAAAAATTCGGATTGTGGTACAGCCGGCCCGGTAACGGGGTGAGTCATGCCATACACACAGAAAGGTTTGCTGTGCCCGGTAAAACGATGGCCGGATCAGACAGCCACACGCCAGCTTCAGGTTGTATGGGCATGCTTGCACTTGGGGCAGGAGGCCTCGATGTGGCTTTTTCTATAGCAGGTGAACCAATGTATCTGAAAATGCCCAAAGTTTTAGGTGTAGAACTGAAAGGCAAACTGCCGGATTGGGTAAGTGCTAAAGATGTTGTGCTTGAGATGCTGAGACGGTATGATGTAAAAGGAGCCCGTGATTATATTATTGAATATTATGGCCCTGGACTGAAAGAGCTTTCAACGATGGACAGGCATGTAATTGCAAATATGGGTACCGAAATGGGCGCTACCTCAACTGTGTTTCCGTCTGATGATGAAGTGAGGCGTTTTATGAAGCAGCAAGGCAGAGAAGACGAATGGAGTGAACTCGTTGCCGATGAAGGTGCGAAATATGACAAGCATGAAGAAGTAATTCTTGACGAGATCGTTCCGCTTATAGCACTTCCCAGCAGTCCCGGAAATGTAGTGCCCGTATCAGAAGTAGAGGGCGATGATGTCTATCAATGTTATGTCGGCTCATCGGCCAATCCGGGTTACAGGGATTTTTGGATTGTTTCCGAAATTGTAAAAAACAAGCGGGCTCATGATGATGTAAGCCTTGATGTTAATCCCACTTCCCGTCAGGTGATAGAAAACCTGGTAAAATCCGGGGCAATGCTTCATATTGTTCAATCGGGTGCCCGGATTCACCAGGCGGGATGCAACGGTTGTATTGGAATGGGGCAGGCACCGGCTTCCGGAAGAAACAGCCTCCGAACCGTGCCGCGTAACTTCCCCGACCGCTCAGGTACAAAAGAAGATTCCGTTTTTCTCTGCAGCCCTGAAACGGCAGCAGCATCGGCTTTGACCGGTAAAATAACAGATCCCAGAAAACTGGAAGAGATCTATGATATGGAATACCCGAAATTTTCTCAGCCGGAAGATTACATCATCAATAAGGAAATGCTTTTAGCTCCATCTGAAAACGGATCAGAAGAATATAAACTTGTGAAAGGCCCAAATATTTCCACAATGCCCGATTTTGATGAATTAGCAGATTTTGAAGTCCCTGTTCTTCTTAAAATGGAGGATAATATTTCAACTGATGGAATTTTAAAAGCCGGTGCTGAAGTCCTGCCTTTCAGAAGTAACATACCCGAGATCAGTAAATATTCATTTATTGTAATTGATGAAAATTTTTATGACCGTGCCCTTGAAGCAGATGACAAGCACGGTGGACATGTAGTTGTAGCCGGTGAAAATTATGCCCAAGGCTCAAGCCGTGAACATGCAGCCATAGCACCTCGATACCTTGGCCAGAAGGCCGTTATAGCAAAGAGTTATGCCAGGATTGGCTGGCAAAACCTTATAAATTTCGGAATTGTACCTCTTGAGTTTAAAAAAACGGACGATTACGATTCCATTGATCAGGGTGATATACTCAAAGTTGATAAAATCAGGGAACAGCTAAAAAATAAAGGAAGCGTTACTGTTCATAATGTAACTAAGGACAGCAAAATTGAAGTAGTGGCGTCATTAAGCGACAGGCAACTTGATGCCGTACTGGATGGAGGCATTATTAATAATTTCAAGAAAAGAAAAAATCTGCAGGAAGCGGGTTGATGCAAACAATCTTAAAACTTGTATCACAACAGGCGGTGTGGTGTGTCATTGTTATGAATTGACGGCATGAAACCTTAACTTTCAAATCTTTATTATTTTACACTTCTAAACATTATATGGACAAAAACAAAGAAATTCTTGAAGCATTCGAAGCAGATAACGACTATTCTGCCGACATTGGAGATAATCATATTGGCACTTCAATTGAAACTCCTTTAAGGCAGGATGCATTTGAATTAAGTGATGATGAAAAGATTACTGTAATTAGTGAGCATTTCAAAAAAATCATGGAAACGCTTGGCCTTGACTTGAATGATGAAAGCCTGAAGGGTACACCTGACAGGGTTGCCAAAATGTTTGTTAATGAAATCTTTTGTGGCCTCAAGCCTGAAAACAAACCTGTAGCCCGCAAATTCAGCAACAAATATGAGTACGGCAATATGGTTGTTGAAAAAAATATCCAGGTAACTTCGTTTTGTGAACATCATTTTTTACCGTTTATCGGTAAAGCTCATGTAGCCTATATTAGTAACGGCTCTGTTATCGGTTTGTCAAAAATAAACAGGTTAGTTGATTATTTCGCACGCCGCCCACAGGTGCAGGAGCGTCTCACACTACAGATTGCCGATGAGCTTCAAAAGGCAATGGATACTGAAGATGTTGCCGTTTATGTAGATAGCAAGCATCTCTGTGTTTCAACAAGAGGCATTAAAGATACAACAAGCAGCACAGTTACAGTAGAGTATCGTGGTGCTTTTAAAAATGAGGAAACACAGCAGCGATTCATTGATTATATCAAAACAGAAACAGATTTATAACTGTTGAAATGACGGAAGTCGAACGCTTTCCAATCCGGATTTATAACAGCCTTACAAGACAGAAAGAGAAGTTTGAACCGATACACGCACCTAATGTGGGCCTTTATGTTTGCGGGCCAACGGTTTATGGTGATCCTCATGTTGGCCATGCCAGGGCAGCCGTAACTTTTGACGTGGTTTTAAGATATCTCAGATTCCTGGGCTATAATGTACGTTATGTCAGGAATATTACGGATGTCGGGCATCTTGAAGATGAAGAGGCAGAGACAGGAGAGGACAAAATTGCAAAAAAAGCCAGGTTAGAACAACTGGAACCTATGCAGATTGTTCAACAATACACCAACAGCTATCACGACGGAATGGATGCGCTGAACTGTATCCGGCCCGATATTGAACCCTCTGCCACAGGCCACATCATTGAACAAATCAAACTGGTTGAGAAAATTCTTCAGAATGGCCTGGCATACGAGGTAAACGGAAATGTTTACTTTGATCTTGAAAAATATGCTGAGAATGAAAACTATGGAGAGCTCTCGGGAAAAGTACTTGAAGAGCTGAAGGCCGGGTCTCGTGATACGGAGGGAATGGAGGAGAAAAAAAGTCCACACGACTTTGCTTTGTGGAAGAAAGCTACGCCATCGCACATAATGCGCTGGGATTCACCCTGGAGTGAAGGCTTTCCGGGATGGCATCTTGAATGTACAACTATGAGTACCAAATACCTGGGTGAGCAGTTTGATATCCACGGAGGAGGATTGGATCTTCAGTTTCCCCATCACGAAGCTGAAATTGCACAAAGCAAAGCTGCATTTCACAAACACCCCGCCAAATACTGGATGCACAACAATATGATCACCATCGATGGCGCCAAGATGAGTAAATCGGCCGGTAACTTTATCACTCTTGATGAGCTTTTCAGCGGGAAACACAAACTGCTTGACAAAGCCTATGACCCGATGACAGTGCGTTTTTTGATTTTACAGTCACATTATCGAAGCAAGATCGATTTCTCCAATGAAGGATTGCAGGCGGCTGAACGCGGCCTAATGAGGCTGATGAATGCGGCTGATAACCTTGAAGCACTCGATGAAAAAGAAACCGGGAAAGGGAACGAGTTTGGTGAAGAGCTTTCAAAATTGTCAGACCTTTGTTATCAAACTATGAGCGATGATTTTAATACCGCACAAACCCTGGCCGCACTGTTTGATATGTCTGCATGGATTAATGCTTTTTACAATCGGCAAAAAGACATTGGAAAGGTATCGAAAGAAGAATTCCGGAGATTTCGTAAAAATTTCAGGAGTTTTGTTTTTGATATTTTAGGATTAAAGCCTTCAAAGTCATCGAGCGACGGAAAAACAAAGGATCTTGTTCAGCTTTTGATAGATATTCGCAATGAAGCAAGAAAGAATAAAGACTTTGAAATAGCTGATAAAATACGTGATGAACTTGCCGGCATCGGCATAGCCCTGAAAGATGAAAAAAGCGGTAAAACCACATTTGAAATCAATGCGTAAGTCAATAGGCACATTTTTTTCCTGGATATTGATCAAACTGGTCAGGTTTTATCAGCTTGCAATATCTCCATACCTCGGCCCGAGCTGCAGGCATTATCCGACCTGTTCTTCGTACATGATTGAAGCGGTTAAGGAGTGGGGAGCATTGAAAGGGTTCTGGATGGGCATCAAACGGTTCTCTGGGTGCCATCCATGGGGGAGATCCGGTTACGATCCTGTTCCCAGGAAAAGACAAAACCAGCAGACGGAATCATGACCTCAAAATTATTCAAAACCAGAATTGACAAAAAACAGATTGAGCATGGCAGTGATTTTGCACCGAAATTCAACGAAGACGGTTTAATTCCGTGCATTACCGTTAACGCCTCAGACAACGAAGTTTTGATGTTTGCATGGATGAACCGGGAAGCTTTAGAACAGACGCTGCAGACAGGCAAAGCCACTTATTATAGCCGTAGCAGGGATAAGATATGGCTTAAGGGTGAATCATCCGGAAGAATTCAGTATGTAAAAGAAATACGGGTTGATTGTGATCAGGACGTTATTCAACTCAGGATTCAAATGGAAAAGGAGGGGAGTTGTCATAACGGATATAAATCCTGCTTTTACAGACGGTTATCAGATAGCAGTTCCGGAACACTTGAGTTTATAGCTGAACCTCTTTTTGATCCTTCAAAGGTTTATGGTAAATCCACTTCCTGACCGGATTTAGGAAAAGATAAAATCCGGGCATGTGCTTTTCTATGGTAAATAATTAGCAATATTTCCTTCTTGCAGAAAACTAATAAAGTTTTTAGTGACCGGCGAGAGCAATTTTTCTTTTTTATAAAGCATATGCCAATGAGTTAAAACCGGAAAGCCCTTGTAATTCAACGTGTTTATTTTACCAAGCGAGTATTCGGTCTTCAAACTCAGCTCTGAAATTAGAGATATTCCGATACCGGCCATAATTGCTTGTTTTACGGCTTCATTGGTCCCCAGTTCCATTGTGATTTTGGGTTCGAGACCTGCTTTTTTAAACAGCCGTTCCATAACCATTCTTGTACCCGATCCTTTTTCACGGAATAGAAAAGGTTCATCTTTCAGTTTGTTCAGCGAAGAGATATTTTTACCGGCAAGCGGATAAGACGGAGGTGTGGCCATTACAAGTGGATTTTCCAAAAACGGAATGGCCTCAATTGTTGAATCATCAGGAACCTGGGTAAGGATTGCAAGGCTATATTGATTATCCCTAAGATGGCTCAAAACTTCGTCACGGTTGGTTACTTTCAGTGAAATATCAATATTTGGAAACCGTTTTTGAAATTCGCCAAGAAGATATGGTAAAAAATATTTAGCTGTTGATGCAGCAGATACGGTTAATTTTCCTTTCAGCCCGCCTTTTAATTGTGATATTGTTGCTTCAAGATGTTCTTTTCTGTCAGAAAATGCCCGGCAGAATGAGTAAAACTCTATACCGGCCTGGGTTAGATATAACTTCTTTCCTATTATATTTATCAATTTCATATCAACCGATTCCTGCAATTGCTTCATTTGGATCGAAACTGCCGGTTGTGTCATGTGTAAAGCATTGGCTGCTTTTGTGATACTGCGATGTTCAGCAACAGACAGAAAAATAATGAGTTGGTGAAGAGTAAAATTCATAATCTATTATTTATCGTTTCTATTAAATGTATTAATTATCATTAATTTTTAAAAGGTTTTATCATTTCATCGAATTAATTAAAACAAAAAAACGAGGAAATGAATCAACCTGTCAAAATCACAATAGCCTATGGCGACGGCATTGGGCCTGAAATTATGAAATCAACACTTGCAATCTTGAATAGTGCAGGTGCCAAATTGGAAACAGAAACGATTGAAATCGGTGAGCAACTTTATAAAAAAGGACTTAAAGCTGGAATTGAACCATCATCCTGGGATGTAATTCGCAGGAATAAGATTTTTTTGAAAGCTCCTATTACTACGCCTCAGGGAGGTGGCGTTAAAAGCCTGAATGTAACTCTCAGAAAAACATTGGGATTATATTCCAATGTAAGGCCGTGCAGGGCTTATTATCCGTATGTAAAAACGAAACATCCTGACATGGATGTAGTGATCATCAGGGAAAATGAAGAAGATACCTACGGGGGGATTGAACACAGGCAAACATTTGAAGTATACCAGTGTCTTAAGTTAATTACATTGCCCGGCACTGAACGAATTGTCAGGTTTGCATTTGAATATGCCAGAAGCAATAACAGGAAAAAGGTGACTTGTTTTACAAAAGACAATATCATGAAACTGACAGACGGTTTGTTTCATGATGTATTTAAAAAAGTTGCTTCCGAGTATCCGGATATTGAAACTGAAAATATGATTGTTGATATCGGATCGGCAAGGCTGGCAGATACACCTGAAAGGTTTGATGTTGTGGTAATGCCCAATCTTTATGGCGATATAGTATCGGATATTGCCGCTCAAATTGCCGGGTCGGTTGGGCTTGCCGGTTCTGCCAATATTGGTGACAGCTGTGCCATGTTCGAAGCCATTCACGGCTCCGCTCCGGATATTGCGGGAAAAAATTTGGCAAATCCTTCGGGTTTGTTGATGGCATCGATTATGATGCTGGTACATATCGGGCAGTCTGCCACGGCAACACGAATCCACAATGCATGGTTAAAAACCATTGAGGATGGCATACATACAGCAGATATTTTTGATACTGACCATTCTACAAAAAAAGTCTCAACCGAGCACTTTACTGAAGCGGTAATAAACCGCCTGGGGCAAACCCCGGCAGAACTGCCTGAAGTTGAATACCCGGAGGATGCTCCTGAAATTAAAGTCGAACTCAAACTGAGCCGAAGTAAGCAAAAGCCGGCGCTGAATGTAAAACGGGAATTAAAAGGAGTTGATGTGTTTGTCTACTGGGAACCGGACCATCCGGAAAAACTGGCAAAACTCTTGCAAAATGGGGCAGGTGATAATTTCCGCTTAACCATGTTTACAAACCGAGGCACAAAAGTTTGGCCAAACGGCATGGACGAAACATTTTGTACGGATCACTGGAGATGCAGATTTCAGTCTGTCAACGGGGGTA
>CAYPZI010000024.1:0-29902 GCA_964415185.1 uncultured Balneolaceae bacterium
CGTCTTCATTCACGGCTTTTGACCAGGGGATATTTTTGGCACCGGGAATGTGTCCTGCACGCTGTGAAAGTTCCTTCAAACCGGGAGGTGCCAGGATTTTACCTGTGAACTCATCAGGTGATCGCACATCTACAAGGCCGAAGGCATCATTTTCAAGTGTTTCAGCCACATCATCGCGGAAAGCGCGCAGCTCTTTGCGAATTTCACCGATTTTGTAGCTGGTTTTTGGAAATTCGGGAACTTCATTTACCAGTTCACGTCCTTCGGCTTCCCATTTTTTGCGTCCGCCGTCAAGCAGTTTAACATCATCATGGCCGTAGTATTTCAGCAGCCAGTACGCCCAGGCGGCAAACCAGTTGTTATTATCTCCATACAGAATGATGGTTGTATCATTATCGATTCCTGTTTCGCTCAAAAGTTTTTCGAAATCCTCTTTTGAGACAATGGTGCGGCGAAGCTGGTCCTGCAGCTCTATCTGCCAGTTCCATCCGGCAGCACCCGGCAGGTGACCGCTGTCGTACGATCTGGTATTTACGTCTACCTCCACAAACCGCACACCTTCATCGTTCAAATGATTGGCGGCCCATTCGGTAGTTACGAGCAATTGTTCTTTTGTTTGTATTGACATAGTTATATGTATTTACGGTTATGGTTTTGTTTTTGAGAGTTGCAATCAGGCGGGCAGGTATTTGAGTAAAAGACATAAAAAAACCCGCCACCTGAAAACAGATAGCGGGTTCGGATATTTTTTATTATCTACACAATTCTCCTTCAACCACTATCTGTGATACACATCATACAGCAACACATGGAGTTGAGGCACTGTCCCATGTAATTGTTATCAATGTGATTGAAAGAAATTGTAGTCAAAGCTGTCGTTTTTTTTAAAGAAGTTACAAAAGTTATTCAACCTTAGATTCTGTTGGGATGATAGCAAGTAATTTTGATTACTTCAAAACAAATCCAAAAAAAATCCGATGAAAGCGCTTTTAATTTTTAAATTGTCAAAAACAGATAAGATTTTTGGGCAACTTGATGAAAAATCATGGAATTAATCCATCTTCTTCATCAAAATATCAATAACTTCTTCGGCCGTAAGCCTTTCTGTATCAGCCGTTATCACGTGATCGCCTTCGGGCGCTTCGTATGCGGCATCATAACCTGTCAGCCCTTTGATCTCGCCTTTCTTCGCTTTTTCGTAGAGGCCTTTCGGGTCTCTTTTTTGCGCGGTTTCGGGATCGCATTTTACATACACTTCATGAAACCTGCTTTCCGGAAAAAGGCTTCTTACCCGGTCGCGGTCTTTTTTATAGGGTGATACAAATGTACAGATCACAATATTGCCGTGTTCGAAGAAAAGCCTGGCCACTTCTCCGATCCGCCGGATATTTTCTTCACGGTCTTCCTTGCTGAATCCCAGGTCACCGTTCACGCCGTGACGCACCTGGTCTCCATCCAGCAGCATGGTCTGTTTTCCAATCTCCCAGAGTTTCTTTTCAAACATCCTGGCAATGGTGCTCTTGCCCGCGCCGGAGATACCCGTGAACCAGAAAACTTCCGCTTTATGGCCGTTTTTCTTTTCACGTTCTTCACGCGATATGTTCCACGGCTCCCAGACTACATCAGGAGAAACCGGGCTTTCCGGTCTCCGGTCTTCCGTCTCCCGTCCCACCACAGGCGCTTCTTTCGTCACTGTAGATCCCGCCCGGATCATCCCTGCACCTACCGTAACATTAGAAGCAGGATCAATAATGACAAAGCTTCCCGTTCTTTGATTGATCTGGTAGGGATCGATAAAAAGCGGTTGTGATGTCTTCAGTTTTACACGGCCGATTTCATTCAGTTTCAGGCCGTCTGCATCCTCACGGTGCAGCGTATCTACATTCATGCGGTAGACCAGATTCGTGATATACACCTGCGCCGTCTTCGAGGTATGCTGAATGATATAGGCCTTATCCGTTTCGAGCGGCTCTTCATTCATCCAGCAGAGGTAAGCCTCAAATTCACTTCTGATATTCGGAACGTTATTCCGTCTTACAATCATATCACCCCGGCTGATATCGATTTCATCTTCCAGCGTCAGGGTTACGGAATCGCCGGGCAAAGCTTCTTCAAGATTTCCGTCAAAAGTTACGACTTCTTTTACACGGCTGGTCATTTTGGAAGGCAGCGCCATAATTTCATCACCGGGACGAACCCTGCCCGAGGCAATTCTTCCGGCAAAACCTCTGAAGTTCTGGTTCGGCCGGATCACGTACTGAACCGGCAGCCTGAAATCGAGAATATTTCTTGCAGCCTCAACATTCACGGTTTCGATGTAATGCAAAAACGTAGACCCGCGATACCACGGCATATTGTCTCCTTTTTCCACAACATTATCTCCTTTCAATGCTGAAATCGGGATAAAGGTGATATCATCCACATCCAGTTTTTTGGCAAATTTTTTAAAATCGGCAACAATAGAGTTAAATACACCCTCACTGTAATTAACGAGGTCCATCTTGTTCACGGCAACCATCAAGTGAGGGATTTGCAACAGCGAAGAAATAAACGCATGGCGTTTCGACTGTGTTAGCACACCCTTGCTTGCATCAACCAAAATCACCGCAAGCTCTGCGGTGGAAGCCCCCGTCACCATGTTTCGTGTGTACTGTATATGGCCCGGCGTATCGGCGATGATAAATTTTCTTTTCGGCGTAGCAAAATACCTGTAAGCAACATCGATGGTGATCTTCTGTTCACGCTCTGCCTTCAGGCCGTCTGTCAGAAGAGCAAGGTTTACCTCCTCCTCGCCACTGCTCCGGCTCGATTTTTCGATTGCCTCCATCTGATCCTCAAAAATCGACTTGGAATCATAAAGCAGCCGCCCGATGAGTGTACTCTTGCCGTCATCCACACTTCCTGCAGTAGTGAACCGCAAAAGGTCCATATCGAGGTACTTGTTGTCGTCTCTGTATTCTCGGGTTTTGCCGTTGGTTTTGTTCATGAGTTGTTTATTTTTTTGTTGCTTAGAAATTGAAACCTGGAATCCATTAAATACTTTCTTCTTTCCATTAATCTCATGCATGCGTTGACTTCAATTAACGACCGGATCGCATAACCGATAAACCGTGATTGTTCACGATCCGATTGAGAAGTCGAACCTTCTGCTATATTTAACGGAATCGATGTCACAGCTCTTATTACTAAAAATATCCCTGCCTCTTGCGGTCTTCCATGGCGGTTTCACTGCGTTTGTCATCGTGGCGGTTGCCCCGTTCGGTCTGACGCGCTGCCGCCACTTCCTGGATAATCTCTTCCATGGTTGATGCTTTTGAAAGTACCGCGCCCGTACAGGTTGCATCTCCAATGGTTCTGAAGCGCACGGTTTTCACTTCAATTTTTTCGTCCTCTTGCCGGTTTACAAAGTCGGTGTCGGCAAGCCAGACTCCCCGGCGGTTAAACACCTCGCGCTCATGGGCAAAGTAGAGAGAGGGTATTTCGATCTCTTCCCGTGCAATATATTGCCAAACGTCCATCTCCGTCCAGTTGCTGATAGGAAACACCCTGAAATGTTCTCCCGGATTTTTTCGCCCGTTAAACAGGTTCCAGAGCTCTGGACGTTGGTTTTTCGGATCCCACTGTCCAAATGTATCCCGATGTGAAAAGAATCTTTCTTTGGCCCGGGCTTTCTCCTCGTCACGTCGACCACCGCCCAGTGCCGCATCCACCTGGTGTTTTTTTAATGTATCGAGCAGTGTAACTGTTTGCAAGGCATTCCGGCTGGCATCGGGACCGGTTTCTTCCTTTACCTTGCCCTGGTCAATTGATTCCTGGACACTGCCGACAATCAAATCCAGTCCAAACTTTTCAACCAGTTCATCCCGGAACCGGATGGTCTCAGGAAAATTGTGGCCGGTGTCAACATGCATGAGTGGGAACGGTATTTTTCCGGGATGGAATGCCTTCCTGGCCAGGTGTACCATGCAAATGGAATCCTTTCCCCCGGAAAACAGGAGTACCGGCCGTTCAAATTGAGCCGCTACCTCCCGCATTACGTAAATTCCTTCGTCCTCAAGAGTTTTCAGGTGCGTGTTCGATGATATTTTTGACATAATTAAATCCTTAGTTATTATATAGGAATTTATAGAATTTGAATATAAGAAATTTAAATCCCAATTAGGAAACCCTCATTTTTCATGGATTCCTTGTTATACCTGAGTGGTGATTCCCGTTCACCATCTTTTCCCGAATACCTGAAAACGGCATCTCCGGCAGCCGTATCCCACTCCATCGTGGGGCCCATTCTCGGGTAAATATCTGCCAGCCCCTCGGCTAACAGACAAAATTTTAGAGAGCTGCCGGCCGGTATTTTTTTGCCGATCCTGATATTTTTTTCAGCCAGCTTTTCTTCAAGGTCATCCGAACCGTGAGAACGGCTTGCAACAACGGTCAGGGGTTTAGAAATGTCCGGCTTCTCCGAATAGATTCTTACTTCAGGCTGATCACCTGTTATTTTATAACTTCCCTCCTCCCTGCTGCCGGTATATGAAACATCTTTGGCAGGAATGTAAACAATACCCAAGACCGGCTTTTTATTCTCGATAAGTGCAATGTTAACCGTGAATTCATCATTCCGTTTGATAAACTCCTTGGTTCCGTCCAGCGGATCCACAAGCCAGTATTTTTTCCACGACTTTCTGACCTCGTAGCCGGGAATACCGCCTTCTTCAGATAAGACCGGTATGGAGGGGGTCAGCTTATTTAATTCATTTACAATAATATTATGAGCTGCCAGGTCGGCTTTGGTCAAAGGCGAATCATCATCCTTTCTTTCCACATCAATATCTTCCGTGTAAAAAGACAGGATAGCATTTCCCGCTTTTTGAGCGATTTTCAGAATGTCATTTTTCATAATTTTTTTTTTTGAGTCATTAGAATTAAAAAGGCCAAATCAGGGGAACAAGAATCAGGGTGATAACAGCAACCGTCAGATTCAGAGGCAGGCCTACCTTCAAAAAATCCCTGAAATGATATCCGCCCGGGCCGTAAACCATAAGGTTGGTTTGGTAGCCAATCGGTGTTGCAAAACTTGCAGATGCTGCAAAAATGATGACCATGATAAATGGCAGAAATGAGACGCCAAGCCCATCTGCAACAGAAATCGCAATCGGAAAAACAAGCACAGCCGCAGCATTGTTTGTGATCATTTCAGTCAGAAGTTGCGTGATTAAAAATGTGGCTATCAGTGCCAGGTACGGGTCATCCCCGGCCATGCCGATAAATGAACCGGCAATAGTGGCCGATGCCCCTGTCAGGTTCATTGCATTGCCAAGCCCAATAGCCGATGCAATTACAAGCAATACCTGCCAGTCGATACCGGCACGTGCCGAGCCCATGGATGTACAGCCTGTGAAAAGCATGGCCAGGGCCGCCAAAAATGAAGCCTGAAACATTGACAAAATACTAAACGCAGCAGCTGCAACCATCAGCACAAGAATACTCATGGCGATCCAGCTCTTGCGGTAAACAGGCACCCCGTTTTTGGCAAGTGTACTGACCAGGAGAAAATCACTCGACCTGTTGTACCGGTCTGCAAAATTCCGGGGTGCTTCCATCAGCAGCACGTCACCCGGTTTAAGCCGGATTTCACCGATCTTTTTTTGAATCCGCTGCCCGCTGCGGGCAACAGCCAGGATCACAGCACCATAGCGGTTCCTGAATTCCGCTTCCTTTACGGTTTTTCCTATGATTGGATTAGTCGATGAAACGGCCGCTTCAACCAAGTGGCGATCTCTTCTCGGGGCATCCAGCTTAAAAACCTGGTCTGTAGCAGGCTCAAGGCCGTTCATGTGCTGGAGATCCACAATAGAATCGACCACACCTGTAAATATCAACCTGTCTCCGGCATTAAGCACCTCATCGGGTTCCACAGCAGCAAGAATGGCTCCGTCCCTGACAATCTCAACTAAAAAAAGCGAGGGCAAATTGCGCAGTCCGGCATCTTCGATTTTTTTTCCGATCAGGGAACTTCCTTCCCTCACAATCATTTCGATTGTATATTCCCGGGTATCTTCAAACGATGATAGTGCAGATGTTCCGTCCGGTAAAAGTCGGTTACCAATAAACATCAAATAAGCAAATCCTGCAATGACAAGGGGAATTCCTACAAAGGCAGGTTCAAAGAGATTTAATGAGACACTCTTTTCAGAGATGAGCAATCCGTTCACTATAAGGTTTGTACTTGTACCGATAAGTGTACAAACTCCGCCTAAAATAGCTGCATAGCTCAAGGGAATAAGGAGTTTTGAAACCGGCATTTTGAACTTTCTGGCCCAGTCCTGCAGGGCAGGAATAAATGCGGCAACAATTGGCGTGTTATTCAAAAAGGCACTCATCCCCATAACAGGGCCAATTATTCTGAGCTGGGCTTTCCACACCTTGCCCGGGTTACCAAGCAGGTTTTTTATAACAAATTGAATGGCACCCGTCTCACGCAAACCGGAAGCCACCACATACAAGGCTGCAACGGTTAACATCCCTTCATTTGAAAACCCTTCAATGGCATCAGAAGCAGGTATAATGCCACTAATGATAATAATAGTAAGAACTCCTGCAAAAACAGCATCTGCTGCAACCCTCGTAAAAACAAGCACAAGCAGGGCACTGATAATTAGCAATACAACCAGTATTCCTTCAAACGTCATTTGGGTTAGAAAAGGATTAATCTCTATTTTATATTCTTCCAGCTAATAAAAAACCCGCCGTTTCGTTAGCGGGTGAAGGTCAGATGATAGTGAGATTATTTATATTCTACAAAAACTATGGGGATTTTAAAGATTTGTTTGATGATTTTTATGATAAATTCCTATTTTACACCTGTTATATTTCAGACCGGTTATGATCCACAAAATTAAAAAATCTGAGCGCTTTCAAACTGAAAGCGAAGAGCTTGCCAATACCATCAGCCATGCCATTGGCCTTGCGGGTGCAATTATAGCAGCACCGTTTTTAATTTTAAATGCCGCTGCTCACGGTGACCTGCTCGCAGTGATAGGTTCGTCCGTATTTATTACAACGGCTATCATACTCTACTTCAGCTCCACCATTTACCATGCAACCCAAAAAACAGAGTTGAAGATGCGCCTGCGGATTTTTGATCATATTGCCATTTTTCTGCTGATTGCCGGTACATACACACCTTTCACTTTGGGAATTCTAAGGGACAGTATAGGATGGATCATGTTCGGACTTGTATGGGGGATTGCAATCGGCGGCATTATTTTGAAACTGCTTGTCGGTGTCAAATTTCCAAAACTCTCAACTTTTATCTATCTCGGTATGGGATGGATCGCGATTTTTATTGCAAAAGATTTATGGCTGAGCATGCCACCTGCGGGTATTATCTGGCTAATGCTGGGTGGGCTGGCTTACACCATCGGCGTTGCTTTTTATGCAGCACCCCGGTTTAAATACACTCACTTCATCTGGCATCTGTTTGTTCTGATGGGCACAACCTTCCATTTCTTTGCTGTATTTTGGTATTCGGTTTAAGGCCAAATAAGCGATTGGAACAGATCAGAGACCGCATATCGCATATCTGAGATCGAATAGCAGGTTTATAACTCCTTATTTAACGTAAACGTTCAAGTCGCGATTTTTAGTTGCATCAGATTTGTACAGGTGCATTTTATTTCGGTTTGGTTTAGTGATTCGGGAGTTGTTTTAAAGATCTGGTATATTCGGGGTTGGACCTTGCTGTAGATGCGCATCTTACAAATTATTGTTGATGCATGCTCAGGTTTTTAAACAAGCTATGAACGATGAGATAAGTCAAAGGACAGACACAGTCCCTCCATTCTGCCCCGCCAGTGTTACCTCTGTCCCATCGTTCATAATTTAGTACTGTCGGGGCTGCGGTCTTTTAGACTTCGGAATGACAGGCTTCACTTTATTCGTGGGCGGCTTTTCCAACCCACTGCTGCACCAAATTTGGCGCTACGTCTCCTGCCGGGATTTTACCCGTCTGCATCAGTACAATTTTTATTTTGAATTACATAAAATCTGCGCCATCCGAATAATCCGGATAATCTGTGATCAAAAAAGCCGGGACAGAATGGCTGCCCCGGCTTAGAATTTTAAATCAGCTGTTAACTATCAGGCAAGTTTAATAATCAGTTCAGCTGTACGGGCTGAGTATCCCGCTTCATTATCATACCAGCCAATTACTTTTACCAGGTTACCGTCAACCTTTGTAAGTCCGCTGTCAAATATACAGGAATGCGTATTTCCGATGATGTCTGTTGAAACGAGTTCACCGTCACTGTATTCCAGTATGCCTTTTAGCGGGCCATCGGCAGCTTTTTTGAATGCACTGAGCACTTCCTGCTCGGTAACATCTTTTTTAACAACCGCAGTAAAATCCGTAAGTGAACCGTCAGGAACCGGAACCCTTACCGCACCGCCGTCCAGTTTCCCATCGAGATGAGGAAGTACAAGGCCAACCGCTGCGGCTGCTCCTGTAGTAGTAGGAACGATGTTATGGGCAGCAGCCCTGGCTCTTCGCAAGTCTTTATGAGGCCCGTCAACAAGCTGTTGATCGCCTGTATATGCATGTATGGTTGTCATGAAACCTTTTTCAAGTCCAAATGCTTCGTCCAGCACTTTCACCATAGGTGCAAGGCAGTTGGTTGTACAACTTGCGTTTGAATAGATTTGAGAATCAGTATCAATATCATCATCATTTACGCCGAGAACCACCGTTTTCAAACCTTCACCACTGCCGGGAGCGGAGATCACAACTTTTTTAGCGCCGGCATCGATATGCTTTTGCGCATCTTTCACTTTCCGGAACAAACCGGTGGATTCAACTATAATTTCAGCTCCAAGATCTTTCCACTTAAGATTTGCCGGATCCCGTTCGGCTGATACATTAATTCTGTTTCCATCAATAATCAAATCATTGCCATCTGCCTTCACTTCCCCCTTATAGGTTCCGTG
This sequence comes from uncultured Balneolaceae bacterium, assembly GCA_964415185.1. GTDB lineage: Bacteria > Bacteroidota > Rhodothermia > Balneolales > Balneolaceae > CAYVBJ01. Next base: position 8,980 of record CAYPZI010000024.1, read on the forward strand.
AACCGAATCATATTTAAACAGGTGAGCCAGCGTATTGGCATCGGTAAGGTCATTCACCCCGACAATTTGAATTTCGTCACTGTAATGTTCAAAAATCGATTTAGCTACCAAACGTCCAATCCGGCCAAAACCGTTAATTCCAACTTTTATTTTTGCCATTTTATTTACTCTTTTTTTTTCGAATTTACTGCCTTTCAGCAGTTTAGTTATTTACTTTTAAAATAGCTTTTAATCTTCATTCATTCCATTGAAACAGAGAGAAAAGTCATTGTTTTTTTATTACATGAACCTTAAAAGCGCTTCCAAAAAAATAAAGTTCTTTGAATCTGCTACAAATAAAAAAAGGTTAGTCATCCAGGTCTACGTCATCCGGAATATCATCATCTTCGTTGATTATCTCATCGATTTCTTCCGGGGATTCATCTTCATCATCATCCTCATCTGCAACGATTTCGATTTTTTTCTTTTTAACTTCGGCCCGGGCACCCGCCCTTCTGAGTTGCATAACTATGTCGGCGTTATCGTTATCAAGAGCGATTGCAAGGGCAGTATCTCCATTTTTATCTCTCAACTTTACATTGGCACCATATTCAAGCAGTGCTTTAACTACATCACTATGCCCTTCCCTTGCAGCGAGCATAAGTGCCGTTTGACCCCATCTTTGTTGGGCATTAACATCGGCACCCTCATCAAGAAGCATTTTAACAGCTTCTGAATGGCCTTCCCTTGCGGCCATGATCAGGGCCAGGTTTTTAACAGGTGTTCCATTATCCAGCAAAAACCGCATCATTTCCGTATTTCCATTTTCCGCAGCACGGTTTAATGCTGTAGCTCCCATTTTTGTTTGAATTGTTGGATCGGCACCGTTTTCAATCAGATATCTCACAATATCCATATGATTATTCTCTGCCGCGTAAATTAATGCACTTGCCCCGTTCTTATGGGTTTCGTTCAAGTCGGCTCCCTCAACGTGCTGAGTTCTAAGTTCTTCCAGATTTCCTTCTTTTGCTGCTTTCAAAAAAGGAGACAAATCCATATCTGTTTTGAATTAAGTTTAAATTACAGTTTGAAAACCTCAGTATTCTGTGTCCAGTATATCTTAAATAAATTTGTTTAAATCAACACTTTCTATGAAATCCTTCTTTATTTCAATGTTAACAATTCATAGCCATTCACAAACTCACGGGCATTCATAATTTTTGTTCCCGGAAGTTGTACTTTTTTCAAAGCCACAGTTCCGGCGCCACAACCGACGAGTAAATCATTATCCCTGAAAACCAGTCCACCCGGTGATAAGTCCAGGTCCGGCCCCAATTCGGATTTGTATAAATTCATTTTCAAATTATTATACAAACACCAGGCTACGGGAAAAGGGGTGAGTCCCCTGATTTTATTGTGAACCATCTCTGAAGAAGATGTAAAATCAATTTTTGCATCTTTTTTGTATAATTTCGGAGCGGGCGTGGCTTTGGTGTCGTCTTGGGGGTACGGATCCACATCACTTTGATGAATCCTGTTTACGGCATTCAGAAGGAGATCGCTGCCCTGCTCTTTTAACCGTTCATAGAGCTCTCCGGTGGTTTCATCCGGGTCTATATTTGTTTTAACCTGTCCGATAATTTTTCCGGTATCCACAGCTTGTTCAATATAAAATACCGTGCAGCCTGTTTCCGGTTCTCCGTTCATCACAGCATGATGGATGGGAGCCGCTCCCCTGTACTTTGGCAAGAGGGATGCATGCAAGTTCACAGCTCCTTTTTTTGGGATTGCCAGCACGTTCTCCGGCAGAATGCGAAATGCAACAACCACTAAAAGATCCGGTTCCAGTTCCCGAAGCCGGGCAGCGAATGCCCCTTTATTCAGATCCTGAACCGTTATAACGGGTAATTGAAGTTCTATAGCTTTCTTTTTCACCTCACTGGGTGACTTTCTCCCGCCTCTTCCCCTTCTTTTATCGGGATTTGTTACAACGGCAACAATTTCATGATGCGAACCGGCAAGTTTTTGAAGGCTGGGCACCGCAAATTCGGGAGTTCCCATAAATACAATTCGCATAGAGTTTCCGGGTTTTACTTAGGAACCAGAGGATATTCAGTTTCAAGTTTTCCATGATCGATCATATCGAGCTTTTTCTTGTGTAACCTTCGTTTGAATGCACTCAAATGGTCAATAAAGAGAATTCCCTCGAGGTGGTCGTACTCATGTTGCACAACACGAGACATCCATCCGCCGGCCGTAAGTTCATGCTGCCTGAAATTGCGATCCAAAAACTTTACTGTTACAATACGGGGCCTGCTTATTTCATCCCTGACATCGGGAATACTCAGGCATCCTTCCTCCAATTTTACTTTATCGCCGGAAGTTTGTACGATTTCAGGGTTGATAAACACCTGTGGGCCGTAGCTAATTTCCTCCGACTCTTCAGCCATAACATCGGTATCGGTAACAAAGATCCGAAGAGACTTTCCGATCTGAGGCGCTGCCAGTCCAACTCCACTTGAGTTGTACATTGTATCGAACATGTCATTAATAAGCTGCTGTAGTTCTTTACTTTGTGATTTCAGCGATTCAGCTTTCTTCCTCAGAACAGGATCATCAAATGTTACAATCGGCAGTACAGACATTATCGGTATTCGGGATTAGCTTCCAAAAAATTGGTCAGAATGATTGCGGCGGCAGCCTGATCCACCCGTCCTTTTTCTCTTCGTTTCATTTTGGGCACTCCGGATTCAATCATAACCTGAACCGCCTGTTTAGACGAATACCGTTCATCCATCGTAAATATATCCTGGCCGGGTACAATTTTCTCCACTTTTTTAATAAATGCCCTTACAAGGTCGGTAGCATCCGTAGATTCTCCCTGCGGAGTCAAAGGCCAGCCAATTACAATCCCGCTGACCGGGCCCTCTTCTACAGTTTGCCTTTTCAATTCCTGGAGGGCTTTTTCGGGGCTATATGTTCCAATTGTGTTGGCTATGATCCTGAGCAAATCCGTTCTTGCCAAACCTACTCTTTTGGATCCTACATCAACCCCAATTAGCCTTCCGTAGTCCGCTTTTTTTTTTACTTTTCTATGAGTCTGCGTTTTCAAGCTCTTCAAGTGGCTGTTTAAGGAATTTTTTTAATCTCTTTCCAGGCTTAAAGTGCGTTTTTCGGTGCCGGGGCACATAGATTACTTCATTGGTTTTTGGATTGCGTGCCTTCGGTTTAGCTTTCGTTTCCTTAACTTCAAAAACGCCGAAGTCCCGGAGTTCAATTCTGCAAGTGGGATCTGCTTCTAGCAATGTATCCCTCATTGCATTAATTACCGCATCTACCCACGGTTCAGCCTGGTTTAAAGGTACATCGTTTGATTCTGCGACTTTTCTTACAAGGTCGCGTTTTGTGTATGTAAACATCTTTTATTTGTCCTTTTGTTTATTCTGTTTGAGATATGCGATCACTTCGCAAAATGGGTTGTTAAATATACGTATAAGTAACTTTAATTTTAAGTTTTTTACAAACTTTGAAACATTTGTTTATTAAAAAGTTACATCTACTATAACTATTTCAAACCGGATTTATTTTTTATTCATATCTGAGTACCGTCTTGACCCCTGGAATTTTTTCAATGCGGCCGATAATTTTTTCAAGATGCCGAAGGTCATTAACATATACCGTAAGGATTCCTTCGAACATACCGCCTTCGCTGCTTACATTAATGCTTTTCATATTTGTTTTCAATACTTTTGACACAACATCGGTAATATCATTGACCAGGCCAACCCTGTCTTCACCAATAACTTTAATAGCTCCAAGAAACTGGCTGTCAATATTTCTGGCCCACGTCACATCGATGATCCTGTCACTGTCTGTTTTTACAAGATGCAGGGCATTATTACAATTCGAGCGATGAATTTTCACGTCCCCATTCCGGCTGATGTACCCTACTACATCATCACCCGGGATGGGATTGCAACAGTTTGCATAGCTGTATTTAACATTTGAAACTTCTCCTTCTATCAACAGTGCGTTTCTGTCGCCAACCGTTCTTGCAGTATGCAAATATTTTTGTTGGAGATCTTCCTCCGGTATTTTGCCTTTCGCCCCGTCATCTTTTTCATCTTCAAACCTGCCAAGTCCTTTAAACTGTTTAACAGTTTCTACAAGCTTATCAACATCAAATGCCCCGGTTCCGATATCGTAAAAAAGATCCTGTGTAGATTCAAATTTCAGGCGATGGGCAACTTTCATCAGCTCCTGGTCGGAGATGCTTATCTTGGTCCTTGCAATTTTCTTTTCCCACAAATCTTTGCCGCGGTCGGCTATTTTTCTCTCCTTCTTTTTGATGAATTGTCTTAACCTGGCTTTCGCTTTGTGCGTCACAACATCTCCCATCCAATCGGGATTCAGGTTAATTTTGTTACCGGAGATGATTTCAACCTGGTCGCCGCTGTGCAATTTCTGGCGAAGGGGCACCATTTTTCCATTCACTTTGGCAGCCATGGCCCGCTCCCCGATTTCACTGTGAATTTCAAAGGCAAAGTCGATACATGATGCACCTTTTGGTAAAGTTTTCAACTCACCGTCAGGCGTAAAAACATATATCTCATCATGATAGAGGTTAAGCTGAAAATCTTTTACAAATTCGGTAGCCGCTTCGGGCCTCGGGTTATCAAGTACATCCCTGACCCAGTTGACAAACTTGTCTAACTCTGATCCATCATCGGACGAATTGCCCTCTTTGTATTTCCAATGAGCTGCAAGGCCTCTTTCGGCAATATCATCCATTTTACGGGTTCGGATCTGAACTTCGACTTTTCGTCCTTTTTTTGTGATCACGGTTGTATGCAGTGACTGGTAACCATTGGCTTTGGGTACCGATATAAAGTCTCTGAAGCGTTTGGGTATCGGTGTATACCAATCCGTTATTACGGAATAAACACGCCAGCAGTCCTCCTTTTTATGCGGGTCTTCAAGAATAATCCGAATAGCAAACAGGTCATAAATCTCTTCAAAAGGCTTCTGCTGGGTTTGCATTTTATTGTAAATCGAATAAATGTGCTTCGACCTGCCCTTTATCTCGAAATTGAAATCCTGTTTTTCAAGCTCTTCCCTCACCGGCTTCATGAACCCTTCTATAAATTTTTCTCTCGATTCCTTTTTTTCCCGGAGTTTTCTGGCGATAAACTTGTAACTGTTCGGATCGATTACTTTAAAGCAAAGATCTTCAAGCTCATTTTTGATTTTAAACAAGCCGAACCTGTGTGCAAGAGGAGCATAGAGCTCCATGGTCTCGGAAGCTTTTTTTAGCTGTTTTTGCCTTGGTAAGTGCGAAATAGTTCGCATGTTGTGCAGGCGGTCGGCAAATTTGATCAGTACAACACGAATATCCTCGGCCATCGATAACAAAAGCTTCATAAAAGTTTCAGCTTGTTTGGTATCGTGGCTTTCAAACACTCCTGAAATTTTGGTCAGGCCATCAATCAGTTGGGCAACCACATCTCCGAAAAGGTCACGGATGTCATCTAGCGAGACTTCCGTATCCTCAACCGTATCGTGTAGCAGAGCCGCCACTACTGATTCATCATCTATGTTGAAATCTTCAACAATAATTCTTGCAACTTCGACAGGATGGCGGTAGTAAGATTCACCGGAGGCTCTTTTTACACCTTTGTGCGATGCGTAGCACAATTTGAATGCTTTCACAATCACGCTGTCATCCACATGGTTCATATTGTCATGAACAAGGTCAAGAAGCCGCTGCAATTCATGCTGCGCAGCTATGCTTAACTGCATCTTGTCTAATTCTTTCCATTTATATGTATCGACCTTGCTCATGAAATATCGCTGATTAATTCTCTCCCACTCATTTAAAGAACTTTTCATCGTTTTGAAAAGTTCATCCATTATCATTCTGTTACAGTTGAAACGACTAAAGCAACTGCCTTCATATGCCTGCATGAATCATGTGTAATCCATTTCTTATATGAAAAAAAAGCGACCGTTGATAAAACGGCCGCTCTCTAATGTAAATGTAATAAATCTTAACTCAAAAATTCAGGGAAACTCCGACTGAAACCCTTCCGAAATTATCAAATCCGATATCATCAGTGCCCGTCAGCCGAGACCACCGGTACTCAACGAAAGGAGTAAGCAGGGGAATTAATGTCAATTTTGCACCTCCGAACGCATTCCAGTAAAAATTCGATTCATCCAAAACTTTCTCGCTATTATTTTCAATTTGGAAATTATCGCTGCCAATTCCGGCACCGACATAGGGAGTAAACAATCCGAGAGGCACCCCTCCGGTGGCGGCCAGGCCGAAATCATAGCTTTCGACTTCACGGCTCACAGTAACGTTTCCATCTTGAAATTCATTTTCTTCATTAAAATAACTGAAATGAGCTCTCAGGCCTAAATCCACTATCGGGATAATATTGAGAATGCTTCTTTCAACTTTTACCCCGAAGCCGTTGGTAGGATCTTCATTTCTGGATTCAAAAGCAGCTCCTATGCTCCATTGTGCTTTCGTGTCGAGCGGAACAGACATTATTATTAAAACCGCTAATCCCAATATAATCAGATGTTTCCCTTTGTTATCAATTGTATTCATTTTTTGGTATTTGAGTGATAGTTAGTGTTGTGTCAATTATGCAATGTCGGATAAAACCCGCAAAGTTTACTTTCTGAAATAGTAGTATGTTGAGAAAATGGAAACAACTCTGATATAAAACTTTGCGGGTTTACAGTTAACATCACATTAGTTAACCGGATGCCGGTTTGTATGGGTTTTATCAGTAAATGTTTCATGCCGGGGTACTTATCTTCCTAAAATCCGTAAGAGTAATTATAAGAGATTGATTTTAAAATAAATGAGTCATCCGATGACTTGCGGTTATTGGGTATCTCATTAAAAAACGGGATATACATAAAACTGAAAGCCTCTCCTGAATAAATTTACCCGTCATTCATTAAAAACTGACCGAAACACCTAATGCCAGCCGGTTAAAGTTATTACTGCCAAATCCGTCATCGTCTGTGACATTGATAAACCGGTATTCAAAAAAAGGAGTGATGATGGGCATAGGGGTAAACTCAAAACCGGCAATGAAATTCCAGTAAAAGCTGCTTTCACTAACTTCGTCAATGACCTCACCGATTGAAACATCATCTAATTGCACGTCTTCCGCCTCGCTCTCTATACGGGCAAAACCTCCTCCGAAACCGGAATAGAGACGCAGCACGCCGGTTGAGAAACCTGCTATTCCGCTTAGGCCTCCCTCCCACAATGTGATATTCTGAGTAAGCCGGATTCCCGATTGATTTATTTCTACATCTTCACCCACGCGGCTTCCCATCAGCCGCAGGCGAATGTCTACCGCAGGCAAGAGATTCAACATCTCCCTTTCGATTCGTAAACCGAAACCATTGGTTGGATCTTCATCCTGGATTTCAAAAGAACCTCCAACACTCCATTGCGCATGGCCTTCAGAAAATGGAACGGATGTGATGACTAACAATAGAAAAGTAAACAGTAGGGGAAAAAATGAGTTCGTTTTCAAAGCAGATGAATTTAATTAATGTATGATGATTATACTATTTAAACAGAATAAAATTTATAATCAAACAATTTTATTAATTTTTAGTCTTATTCAATATCTAAGCAGGTGAAAAAACCTTAGAAAGTGATTTTTTTAATTCAGCAGGTGTAACGGGTTTGGTAAGGTAATCCAGGTAATCGGTTTCACCAGCAAGCATCCGGTTAAACATGTCGGAATTTCCGGTAATGTAGAGAACGTCGACTTTATGATTTTTCTGAATTTCCTTTACAAAATCGATACCTGACATTCCGCTTCCGAGATTAATATCCATTACGAGCAAGTCCGGCAGGTTTTCTTTGATTGAATCAAACGCCTGCTCTGCAGTTTGTACTTTTTCAATATGCGAAAATCCGATTTTTTTGAGCATCATGGATAATGCAATGCTCAATATCAGGTCGTCTTCAACGATAAGGATTTTGTACCCATCCGGAATATCCAGTATTTGATTAACCATTATAAATTTCCTCTGTTTTTAATATGCTGCTGCTTGAACCTTTAATATCGGCTTTTTGATAAATAATTGACATCCGGCTCTTTCCATTTTTATTGATTTCAAGATTTGCTTCCAGTTGTGCCGTCAAAATTTCCATCAGTTTATAACGGAAATGATCCGATCCGGACTCATTTTTTAGAATATCCGTATTTAAAAACTCGCCCTCAATTGAAATATTCACTTTTTCATCTATAACCTTTGCGTTTATATATATTTCCGGGTGATAATCCGTCTTTTTCTCATCAATTGACGAACTTAAAATTTCGTTGATAATTAAACCGGTTGGTACAGCCTGGTTCAGATTCAGCGTAAACGGATCGGTATTGAACCGGACAACCTTATTGATATCATCAATATTTTGAAAAGCGGGTATAGTGTCAATCAGGGTATGCAGGTATTTATCAAACCGAATATTTACCACATCTTCATCGGAATAAAGTGTTTCGTGAATTTTAGCGATGGCATAAATGCGCCCCTGCACTTCCCGAAGTTTTTGAATTACTTCAGGATTGTCATCATCCATAATTTGCAGTTCAAGAAGGCCTGTAACCACGGCCATATTATTTTTTACCCTGTGATGCACTTCCTGGAGGAGGATACTTTTTTCTGCCAGGGATTGTTCCACATTTTTTCTGGTTGTTTTTTCCCTCTCCAAAAGATCCTTGATCCGGGATTCAAGCTCTTTCTGCTCACTTAAATCCACATACATTCCGTAAATAGCCGATACAACTCCGTCGACCTCAATGGGAACCGAACTGATCATCACGGGGATTTCAGAGCCGTCTTTCCTTTTGCGCACCGATTCCATCTGCCATGAAATTCCCTGGAAAGCCTTGTCGGAATTTATCATGGACTCCTCAAGTTTATCTGTGGGGGTTATAAGGCTGTCCAGTTTACTTTCTTCAATGTCATCATCCTTATAACCGAACATTTTCTTAAACGAAGAATTACACTTCAAAACCTCATCTTCATGACTCACCTGTACAATTCCGATCGGAGAATTTTCAAATAACTGGCTTATTATCTCCAATGTTCTGTTCCGTTCAGCTTCAGCGTAGATCTGATCGGTTATGTCCACGCCCGTCCCTACCAGAAATTCGCCTTCCTCAGAAGTGAATTTTCGTCCCCGCAGTTTTTGAAAAATCCGGCCCGGTTTTTTGGTAATAATTTCTGCGACAACTTCACTTTCTCCCGTTTCAAAAACTTCATTAATGGTGGCAATAACGGCTTTTTTGTCATCTTCAGCTATAAAATCAAGAGCGTTCATTCCTTCAATTTCATCCAGGTTATATCCGAGATCATCCCTGAACGAATTGTTCCAGTCAATCATATTTCCATCTCTGTTAAAAACATAAAAAGTACCCGGTATGCTTGCTTCGGCAGCCTTTCTGAAATTCCTTTCCTTCTCAATTTGATTTTGGGCTTCTACCTTTTCTGTAAGGTCCTTAAAGTTGTTAATGGTGAGTATTTCACCATTTTCTCCCCTGTACAAAACCGATGAGACTTCAACTGGAACTTCTCTGCCGGATTTATGGAGATATACTTTTTCACCTGTAAAGACCGAATTTTCCCGGCGTACCTCCCACGCCTTTCTGTTTTTGGGATGATTCAGATCCAGAATCATCTCTCTGCCGCCCCGCATAAGTTCTTCACGGGTATACCCCAAAATTTTGCATGCGGCAGGATTGGCATCTATCGTTCTGCCATCTATCGTACCGATAATAATCCCGTTAATGCTTTGGTTAAAATGCTGGCGGTAGAGGTGTTCTGCTTCGTACAATGCATTACTATTCCTGAAAGCTGTACTAACATCTTCATACGTTATGATAACCCAACCGGAATCGTCATCAAGACTTGATATGTGGACGCTAAACCATTTTTTTTCTGCTTCAATAACAGGTGAAAAAGTAATCCTTATATTCTTTTTCTCACCCTTTATTATCTTTTTTATGCCAAGTATGACTTTAAGTGCGTGGTCATTTCCTTTTTTTACTTCCTCTTCACAGATATCAAAATAGTTTTTATTGATTACTTTATGACCGAATATACAGCCTGAAGCAGGCCTGGCCTGATTCCAGGCTTCATTTACAAATTTGATATTACCATCAGAATCCAGGATACAAATGAATGTCTGCAAGGAATCCAGAACGGCAAATTTATCAGGGGTAATCTCTTCTTTATTCATTTATATTCTGACAACTCAGTCTTTTTGGTGACACTAAACTCTTTTGAATTACAAATATCCATAATAATCAACACAATAATAAGACGTATAACACTTATTTTTTTAAGGGTGATATATAGCTGATCTCATGTACGTATTAACACCTAACTTTAGTGGCTTTAATCTCTGATCTGTTCTGGTAAATAAATCTCGCCATTTTTTACGGATTCAAACGCTTTTTTGATATCCTGTTTTGTGGGGTTATACAAGAAATACCCTTTTATTCCCTGGTTAAATAACGGATCAATCAATTTTTTACTCACATAGAAGTGAATTCCAAAAATGACAGCTTCGGGCAAATATTCATTTACTTTTGTAATAATCTCTGCAGCCCGGCCCGAAATATTGGGGAAATCAATGAATACATACTCAAAATAATTCTCGGAACCGGATATTACTTCTTCTATCTCTCTCAAATTGGTCGCAATCACCAAATATTTTCTGTCGGTTGCTTCTGTCAGCAATTTTTTTAACATGCCAATACGCAGATTGCCCGTAGTAAGTAAAAGAAGATATTTTTTTTTCATGTGTTACCATTTCATCCAACCTCAATCTAACTACCCGGGTTATAAAAATGTATAGCCTGTAACACTTAAAATTGAAAAGAAGTGGTACGTGTATTTACCTAAGGAAATAAAGCAAGCAGCTTACTCGGCATCCGGAAAAAGGTTTCTCTTCATGGCATACCGTACAAGACCAGCAGCATTCCGGGCTCCCGTTTTTTGCAGCAGGTTCCGGCGGTGGGCATCAACGGTTCTCGGGCTGATGTGTAATTCTTCTGCTATTTCATTGTTGGTCATCTCTTGAACTATCATCTCAAGGATTTCAAGCTCTCTGTCGGTAATATGAACTTCAGGCTCATTTGTTTGTTTTCGTTCTCCTTTGTTTGTAACCAGATCCATCATAATACTTTTGGTCGCCTCGTCACTGAAATAGTGTTTGCCGTCCATGATACTCTCAATCGCCATGGTAAGTTCATTTTTCCCTGAGCTTTTCAGGATATAGCCTGAAGCACCGGCCTGAATCATTTGCCTGATGTGCTGATCATCATCACTCATGGTTAGTGCCAGCACCTTTACATCAGGAAATTCAGTTGTAATTTTTTTTGTAGCATTCACACCATTCATTTCCGGCATATTGATATCCATAATTACCAGGTCGGCCTGGTTCTTTTGGAGTTTAATTAGAGCTTCTTTTCCGTTCTCGGCTTCATCAACCACATCGATACCTGCTGATGTTCGCAACATCATTTTTAAACCGTCTCTGACGATTTTATGGTCATCCACCAACATCACCTGAATATTAGCCATTTTTTTCTTGTTATTGCACAGGTACAACAACCGATATCATAGTTCCTTTACCATGCGCAGTTGCGATTTCAATTGTTCCCGAGATGGCCGATGTTCGGGTTTGCATGCTTTTCAACCCCAAACCAGCCCCGGATTTTTCTTCAATATCAAACCCAACACCATTATCTTCAATAGATAATATAATATCATTATCCGAATGTACAAGTTGAACATGTAATTTTTTGCAGTTTGAATGTCGAATTGCATTGTTGATAGCTTCCTGGACAATTCTGTAAAGATTAATTTGCACATTATACGGGATGTCAATACTCTCAATATTTTGGTAGTAATTGATTCCAAAATTCGAGTTCCGCCTGATATCATCCACCAGTGACTCAATCGCAAGTGCCAGGCCATAATCCTCAATTGCTTTCGGCATCAGGTTTTGAGAAATGGTCCTTGTTTCCTGCATCGTCTTTTTCAACAGCTTTAATCCGTGAATAAATTGGTCCTTTTGTTCTTCCTGATCCCATTGCACGTCTTCGGCAAGAGATTCAAAACTCATGTTAACCGCACTTAGATACTGCCCGAGCCCGTCGTGAAGTTCTTTTGCAATTCTTCGCCTTTCATTTTCTTCTCCTTCTACCAAAGCCTTCAGCCTGTTTTCTTCAGCCTTTCGCTGCCTTGTAATATCATTTGCCAGGATTAAACGTTCGGATTTCCCTTTATAAGTGATATCCGAGGCAGAAATTTCAACAACCAGTTCTTTTCCCTCTTTTGTAAGATGCCTCCATTCCTCAAATTTTACTGTTTTACCTTTTGATTTCAACAAGTTCTTTTTAAAGGCAGGTATGTCCTCTTCAGGGCGGATATCAAAAAGTGTCATAGTATTAAACTCTTCTTTCGAATAACCGTATTTTTCAACGGCTGCATTGTTTACCTCAAGAAACCGGTATGTTTTTTTGTCATAGATCCACATAGGTATGGGGTTCTGCTCAAAAAGCAATTTGTACTGCAATTCCGACTCTTTCAAAAGCCTCTCTGCCTCTTTCTCAACAGTCTGGTCGATCATTGCACCGATAATTCGTTTCACAGAGCCATCTTCGTCCCTAATTATCGAGGCGACGTCTTCAACCTGCCTGTAGTTGCCGTATGCATCCAGAAACCGATAAGATGCAGACCATCCCCCCGCACCGGATTGTTCCGCTGTTTTCATGCTTTCCAATACCCTCTCCCTGTCATCTTCATGGATATGACGTTCCCAAAATTTATTATCCTTGATCACTCCCGACCTTTTATATCCGAATATGGATTCCACACCTTCGTTCCACCATAACTGTTTTTTTTCCGGGTTCCACTCCCAAATAACATCACTTACTATATTAGCAGCCGTTTCAAACCGTAATTGTTCCTGTTTCAGTTTATTTTCAATTTTCTTTATCCCGGATATATCCTGTACGGAAATTACCCTCTGATAAACTTTTCCTTTATTATCTTTTATACCCTGTATATTTAACAGAACAGGAAATTTTTCACCATTCTTTTTCTGACTCATGGCTTCCGTTATCAGATGGCCTTTTCGGTTTACAGACCTGATGTATCCATCAATTTTATCCTTGTACTCATCAGCAAGAACTGTTTCAATTGGTGCACCTTCCAATTCCTCGACAGTGTAGCCATGCATCTCGGCAAATGCTTTGTTCATCCGGTGAAATTTTCGTTCTCCTGCAAGGCCGGTAACAATGCCCACATTGGCCGACTGGAAGATATTGGCCATTTCAGTGATCTCTTCCTCGTATTTCACTCTTGTTGTAACATCAAGTACGGTTCCGGACAAAATTACAGGTTCTCCCTCTGCATTTTGAACAAATTCACCTTTTTGCTGAAAATAACCGATACTTCCATCCGGTTTGATCAACCTGTAGTTCAGGTCCATCGAATCTGTAGTTTCAATTGTTTCAAATACTTTGTTTAACACCGGGCGATCATCCGGATGTACACATTCTATAAAATTATCAGGTGTTACTTCAAACCTATCAGAATCAAGTCCGAATAATTCATAAATCCTGTCGCTCCATATCAATTCACGGGTTTTGAGATTGTATTCAAAATGCCCCATTCCGGCAATTTTTTGAGCCTGATTCAACCTGTTTCTGTGCCTGATTAAGGCCTCTTGTTGTTCTTTTGACTCAGTTATATCCTGGATAACACCGATCATTGCCTGGGGATTTCCTTCTGAATCGTACATGATTTCAGATTTTTCATAAACCCAGCATTCACGGCGATTGTCCTTTCGAACGATTTTATATTCCCCGCTAAAAGAAGTATATGCATCCATCGCATTCGAAAACTCTTTTACCACTTTTCTGAAATCCGGATGTACCATTTTCTCCCACTTTGACAACGTCATGGATTCACCCTCCGGCATGCCAAATATATCATCCAACGCCTCGGAAGTACGGGCATCCCTCGTTTCAAGATCAAGATAATAGGAACCGATATTTGCTACTTTTTGTGACTCGTTCAGCACAAATTCATTTTCCCTGATTTGTTCTTCTTTCTCTACACGGTCGGTGATATCAATCCCGATACCTATAAGTGTGTCATCGGATAATTTGATATTGGTCCAGGTAGATTTAATTTTCTTGCCCGATTTGGTAGTAATTGTGAAGTCCATCCACCCTCTCCCGGGATTCATCATAAATCCGGCCGCCCTTTCTCTTTCTTCCTCATCCGGGTAAACCCTCTTCATTACATCTCCCTGCCTCAGATCTTCGTTTGAAAATCCAGTAATTTCTTCAAATTCAGCATTTACATGTAATACATTCAAATCGGGTTCAAATGTGGTAATCATTACCGGCAGGTTTTCAAACAGTTTCTCAAGATACTCCCTCTCCCTCGACAGCTTCTGTTCCAGTTTTTTTCTTTCTGTAATTACTGTGGTAACACCTCTCAAACCTTTTAAAGTCCCCCCTTCATTTACTGGTTTGCCGCGAGCCCACAACCATTCAATCTTTTTATCCGGATGAATCACCCGGAACTCCACATTAAAATCCTTGTTACTTGAAACAACTTCTTCAAATTCTTTATCAACTTTCAGCCTGTCTTCCGGATGAATATGTTTGGAAAGTGATTCCACATCATCTTCAGCTTTCTTCCGGAAACCCAATATTTTATCAAAGTTCTCCGAACGCCTAACCAAACCTGTTTCAAAATCCACTATCCAGGTTGCCATATCAGCCGCTTCGAGAGCCAATCGAAGATTTTGTTCAGCATCTATCCTTTGCTCCTCTTCCTTTTTCTGTTTCAGTTTGAGGGCAATATCATTACATGCGGCATTGAGGAGGCGGACAAGCGACTTATCTTCTTTTAGTTCCAGAATTGAATAAAGCATCAGAACAGCAAAAACTTCATTGTGAATCATAACCGGAACCGACAAAACCGTTTTTAAGCCTGAATTCTTTACTATTTCCTTTCGGGCATAGGATGTATGATTTGTAATGTCACTTACCCAAATCGGATTTTTTTTCTCCCTTGTCAAACCCGGTAATCCTTCATCCTGGCTAAAAGTGAGATTTTGGCATTCCTTATCAAAATCTACTATTTCGGGAATATCTCTCGCCCAACAGGCAAATCTGTCCATTTTGCTACCTCTACTTTCATCCACCATCCAAACTTCAGCAAAATCCCAATCAATTCGATCACAAATATTTTTAACAACTTTGCTCAGTGCTTCTTTAAGATTTTTGGCAGGCTCGATCGAGAGTATCAGTTCAAGCAATAATTCCGAATAAATCTGAAACTGTTTTCTCTCCCTGATGTCTTCTACGGTTAGAAGCTTTTTATTTTTGCCTTGCAGATGCACATTACTCACTTTAACATCCAGCCAAAAAACCTCACGTTTATCAGGCTGAAACCTGAACTCTGTAGCCTCCCAGGTTTCTGTTGTCTCTCCTTTATCAAGAATCTTTAAAAACCTCTTCTTGTCATCATGATACAAAAGGTCAACAATATCGGTTTTCCCTTCCCTGATACGAGTTCTGAATATCTCATTAAATGCCGAATTGCAACTTTCAATGATCCCGTTTTGAACAATAGCCATGCCTGCGGTGGTATCATCTATCAGAGTCTCCATCTCCATTTCTTTATTTGCGATGTAGCTCTCATAACTCTTCATCATCAGGTAGAGTGCAATGGTAGTGATCGATACATAAAAAACTCCTTTGTATGTCTGAATCTGATTTAGCTGAGTTGCATCGTCGGTTAAAAGTACAGCAACATAATCAGACAGTAATATCCAAACTACGGCAATGCCGAGATAGATAAGCGCGACTCTTAGCGGAGTGAACTTCACTTTTTTTAACTTTGGTTCTAAAACCTGAGTTTAAAGTAAAATTTTATTATTCACAAAGGGCAAGTGATGCCATCAGGGGTGCTCCTGTTAAAAAGCATTTTTCATCGATGTTATATTTCGGGTGATGCCAGCTCCAAACCGCTCCCGATTCTTCACTTCCACACCCGAGAAAGAAAAAGACCCCCGGAAAATGCTGCTGGTAAAATGCAAAATCTTCTCCTGCCATAATCGGGTTTCCCGGATCTATCACATTTTCTTCTCCCAAAATTGATTTTGCAATCTCGATAAACTCTTCTGAAACTGTTTCATCATTTACCACTGCAGGATATCCTTCATTAAACTGGTATTTGTATGAACCGCCTGCCGATTCCGTAATTCCTTTTACAATTGCCTCCATGCGATCTCTGATTTTGTAAGCAGTGGTTTGGGAGAAAGTCCTCACAGTGCCTAATAAATTTACTTTTTCGGGAATTACATTGTAAGTAGTTCCCGCGCGTATTAGTCCTACGGTTATTACCGCCGGTTCAGCCGGATCGATATTGCGGCTTACAATGGTTTGAAACGCTGTTACTACCTGCGAAGCCAGCACAATGGGATCGACAGCTTCGTGTGGTGAAGCGGCATGCCCGCCTTTTCCAATAATTTCAATTTCGAATTCATCGGGCCTGGCCATTAACGGGCCGGGTTTTACAGCTACCTGGCCGGGCTTGTAATTGGGATTTCCGTGAAGGCCATAAATTTTTTGCACCCCAAGCTTTTGAAGTAAACCTGTTTCACTAAGGAGGCGGCCGCCTCCCGGCAGTTTCTCTTCTCCCGGCTGGAATACAAGGATGATTTTCCCCTTGATTTGATCTTTCATTTCGGTCAGAATTTTGGCCGTGCCAAGCAGATTAGCCGTATGGCCGTCGTGTCCGCAACAATGAGCCGCACCGGGCCTTTCCGATATAAAATCCCTTTTGTGATCTCCCTCCTCATCCATAGCAAGTGCATCGATATCGGCCCTTAGCGCAATCACACGGTCGGACTTTTGCCCATCCAGAATTCCAACACAACCCGTGGCAAGTGGTTTCTCAACCGGAATTCCCATCTGTTTTAATTCACCGGATATAAATTCCGTTGTATCATGCTCTTTAAAACTGATCTCCGGGTTTCTGTGCAGGTGCCTGCGCACTTTTACCATATAGTCATAATGTTTCTCAGCCTTTTCTCTTAAAGTTTTACTTAGTGTATTCATACTTACATTTTCAAAATTTCAATATCGTTTATAGTGTTGTAACATTGATAAAATATCAGAAAAAAACCCGCAAAGTTTCCTTTTAAAATGGCAGTATGTTGAGAATATAGAAGCAACCCTGTTATAAAACTTTACGGGTTTACAGTTGACATGACAATAGGTTAATTGGAAAAGGAATCAAAGGCAAATCCCGGAATAACTATTTGGACTAAAGTTGTGATGGCAGTAACATAATATTCTGTTAGTTTTAGCCGGAAAGGAAAAACATAAAACTGAAAAGTGAAAAGCGGACAGTAATAAATTCCTAAAATCCGCAAGAGTAATTATAAAGGATTGATTTTAAATTAAATAAGTCATCCCGAAAGCATTCGGGACTCGCAGGTAAAGATTTATTTAAGTACTTAGAAATCAACAAGTCATCCGATGACTTGCGGATATTGGGAAATTATTTAGCTGAAAATGAGAATTGACTTCGACAGGATTCATCTTGCTGAAATTTTCAACCTCTCTTTTGCCTTTTCAGTTTTGCGTTTTTTTACTCAACTTTATGTCTGATTTAAAATTTTACAAGATCAATGACTTTATCCCGGCAGAATCACATAAAAATCGTAAAGACAAAAGACGGTTCAAATACTGCCTACTCCACTCGGTTTAACCAGCATTATCACAACCCAAACGGGGCTGTTGCCGAAAGTATGCATGTTTTTTTTGATTCTCTGAAAATCGAATCACGGCTTTTAAAAGATAACGAGATTAATATTTTTGAAACCGGCTTTGGTACCGGGCTGAATTTTTTCCTGCTATTGTCACTCCGGCAAAATCTGGAATCAAACTCGCATGTTCGTTATTTCAGTGTTGAGTCTAACCCGATCACGACAGCCGAGGCGATAATTATAAATAGTGAGCAGGTTCAAAACCTCGAATTTTCAAATGAAATTGTTAACAAGGTGTTTAATACGTTGAACAGAAATGAGGGTTTATCCAAACCGGATATTAGCGAGAATATAGCCGTTGAAATTTTTCATGGTAAATTCAGTCAAATAGAGGAGAAAAAGCCTGATTTCAAAGCGAATTATATATTTCACGACCCGTTTTCACCGGATGTTAACCCTGAACTGTGGACGGTGCCTGTTTTTAAAAAACTTGCATCTGTTTCAGGCAGAAATGTGCTTCTGGCCACCTATTGCGCCGCATCCAAGGCGAGGGCGGCTATGGCAGCCGCCGGCTGGAGTGTGGTACGTGCTCCCGGTGCCCTTGGCAAGCGGGAAATGAGTATTGCCGCTCTCAACCCGGAAATACTAAATAATCCTGCATGGAAAAGAGTAAATGAAAAAAGGCTGGTTGAACGGTTTTATCCTGATCATTTTTTGTCCTGAAAATCAAAAATTGCCGTCCCTGTGTTCTACATAAATACACCGGTTTTTGATGTAAGGAAATCCATTTTCACGGGCCAGTTCCATAGCCTCTTCACTGCTTACATTCAACTGCGTCCAAATCAACGGTTTCGATTCTGAGTCACCGAAACGGTCAACGGCATCCTGAACCATATCTGCCGTAAATTTTTTATTGCGAAAAATGTTTACGATATCAACCTGAATATATATGGGTATTTCCTGAACGGCGTTATACACGTGCTCGCCTAAAATCTTATCCTCATTTGGATTCACAGGCAATATCCGGAACCCTGCTTTTTTCAGATAACCCGCAATTCTGCGGCTCGTTCTGTTCGTGTCGGATGAGCATCCTACAACAGCTATGGTTTTCGATTTTTTTAGATATTCTTCAATCAGTTCTTCCTGGTTCAATTCCGTCTGGCTCAATTCCATATTTTGCTGTAAAAACCTTATATTAAGCTTAAATTAAAGATCTAATTATAAAATTATAGGAACATTTTGTCTAAAATTAAAGAAGGAGACACCGTAAAGGTGCATTACACAGGAAAACTTGAAGACGGATCCGTTTTTGATTCTTCGCGAGAGAAGGAGCCGCTTGAATTTACACTTGGAAAGGGCCAGCTTATTCCCGGATTTGAAAAAGCAGTGACTGACATGGAAGTCGGTGAATCTACACAAGTAACCATACCCGCAGAAGAAGCTTATGGAGACCCCAGGGAAGATCTGATTATTTCGGTTCCGAAATCCCAATTACCGGATGATGTGGAACCAAAGGTTGGTTTACAATTGCAGGTGAATCAACCCAATGGAGAACCCGTTCCTGTACGAGTTACAGAAGTGGGAGATGAAAACCTGGAACTGGATGCCAATCATCCGTTAGCCGGAAGGGATCTCACATTTGATATTGAAGTGGTTGATGTAAATTAAGTATACGGAGATCGTCTTACTAACCATATATAAAATCCGGTGCCTTTTGTAGTGCCGGATTTTTTTTTAATCATAAAGGCATGGCTGATTTCAATAGAAAGGGAACCGTTTCAATTACATGTCCTCTTGGTATTTCACACTGGCTGGAAAAAGAGATCAAATCGCACGCATTTACCCCCTTTCAATCAAGAGAAACAGGACTGGAATTGAAAGCAACCCTGAACGAATGTATATACCTGAACTACTGGCTGCGCACGGCTCACAGAATACACTACCTTGTTGATGAAAAACCGATAAAAAATGTAGATGAACTTTATAAATGGATACACTCACTCTCATGGCAGGAGTGGATTCATGAAGACGGTTATTTTTCGGTTACATCCAGGGTTGACCATGCATCGGTTAACAATACTCAAATTGCAAACCTGACGGTAAAAGACGCAATTGCCGATAAAATGAGAAAACTAAAAGGGACGAGGCCTGACAGCGGTTCCGATTTAAGGCAGGCCGTTCTTTTTCTCTACTGGGATCAGAATATTGCCCGGATCTTTATAGATACATCAGGTGAATCTTTATCCAGGCGCGGTTACAGAAGCGAATCGGTCATGGCTCCCATGCAGGAAACCCTTGCAGCGGCAATTCTCATGGCTACAGGCTGGAAACCCGGCAAACATTTAATCAACCCGATGGCGGGAAGTGGCACCATTATTATAGAAGCAGCTCTTATGGCACAAAACAGGCCACCGGCAGGTTTGAGAAATAATTTCGGATTTATGTATATACCCGGGTTTGATCGTGACCATTACCTGGATATCCGCAGCCGGGCAAAGGAAAAAAGCTTGTCATTCACTCAAGCCCGGCTTATAGCAAGTGACAGTGACAAAAGAGCTATTCACGCAGCAAGAAAAAATGCCCTGACTGCTGGTGTTGATCACCAAATTGAATTTGAAACCTGTGATTTTAAAAAAACAAGCATACCCGACGGCGATGGGGACGTAGTAATAAACCCGCCTTATGGCAAGCGGCTTGAAGAAGAGAAAAAATTAAAGGTTTTGTACAGTGAAATGGGTGATTTTTTCAAACAAAGATGTTCAGGTAAAACGGGATATATTTTTACCGGAAATTTTAACCTGGCCAAAAAAGTAGGGCTCCGATCATCCGAAAGAATTCCCTTCTTCAACTCAACCATTGAATGCCGGCTTATCAGGTACGAGTTATATAGCGGAAGCCGTGCGGGGTAGGCAGTTGGCAGTGGCAGTTGGCAGAAAATTTCGATATCTATTATAACATGTAAGTTATTTAAAAACAATTATTTAAAAAGTGTAATTTAAATTCCGAAGCCTTAGCTTTGAGGCCAAATTTAGCTGACTCCTGACTCCTGACTCCTGACTCCTGACTCCTGACTCCTGACTCCTGACTCCTGAC
>CAYPZI010000025.1:0-29832 GCA_964415185.1 uncultured Balneolaceae bacterium
CCTCTTTCACATGGCCCATTGATGATCAACGGCTTCCTTGCCACTCTCATTTCTCAAAAAACAATGATGTATGTGTATAGTGGATTATTTACCCATATACAAAACCCCTTCGGTAATCCATTTTGCCGGCGGTTCACCTTTCAGGTAATGATCAAAATACTCTTTCATTTTGATTGCATAATCAAGCTTGTTCGGGTATTTCTGCAAATGATGCGGTTCGCCTTCATAGTGCAAAAAAACGGAGTCTTTCCCGAGGCGGCGCATGGCGAGATAGAGTTCGATACCCTGGTACCACGGTACGGCTCCGTCTTCGTCACCGAATTGAATAAGCAGCGGTGTATGGATTCGGTCGGCAAAAAATACGGGCGAGTTTTCAATATAGGGCTGAAGATTTTCCCACATGCTCACGCCAAGCCGGCTCTGGCTTTTTTCATATTGAAATTGTCTTGCAAGCCCCGAGCCCCAGCGAATGCCGCTGTACGCGCTGGTCATATTGCTGACAGGTGCACCGGCAACAGCAGCCGAGAAGATATCGGTTTGAGTTACGACAAATGCCGTCTGGTATCCACTCCATGAATGTCCGTGCAGGCCAATGCCTCCAGGATCGGCAACCCCCATCTCAATCAGCTTTTGCACACCCGGAACCAGGTTTTTCGTGGCCGAATAACCGGGCGTACCTGTATCAAACCAGATATCGGGAAGAAACACGGCATAACCGTCACTTGTGTATTGAGCGAATACCGGACGATGATTCGTCCTGGGATGATTAAACTCGTGAAGACGCTGTGAAAACCTTGCATAGTAGTAAACCAACACAGGATATCGTTTATCCGGGTTGTAATCACCGGGATACATCAGGACTCCCTGAACTTTTTTCCCGTCAGCGTTCAGCCACTCCACCAGCTCGGCATGTCCCCAGTCCCAGCGTTCATTCGAATCCTCGTAAAGGTTTGTCAATTTCCTCGTATTCCGGAACGTTTCATTTTCTGCAAGATAAAGGTTTGGAAATTCATTAAACTTTTCTTCCGTATAAAGTATTTGATCCGACTCTTTAGCTTTTTGGAGAATATTGTATCGTTTCTCTTCTTCCTTCAATCGCGTAACACCACTTCTGTTTGCCCTGGCTTCATACATTCCATAGTTCTTTTTCAGATCATGATACATGGTCAGGAGCAGGCGCTGGTTATTTTTTAAAAACGGCTCATCCTGATCCAAATCATATATCCGGAAGATCCTGTTTTCATTACGGCCTGTTCCGCCCGTTACATTTAGAACATCACCATCGTCCGTATTAAAATTCCATATATCGTATTTGTCATAAATTAAAACCGCTTTGTCATCTTCGGTCCAGCCTGCGATTCCATAGCTTCCGGCTGCTTGTGGACGATCATTATCCTCGTCATAAAATGGTATGTCAATGCCCGAGGTTAGATTCATCTCATCTCCTGTGGAGGTATTTTTTAGGAGCCAGTCCTTTCCGTCAAACCATGCCACAAATTTACCGCCGGGAGAAAGGGTTGTATTAAAGCCCTGTTTCTCCAGTAATAATTCTCTTTCTCCGGTCTCTGAATCTACCAGGTAATAATCGTTGTACCAGCCATCCCACGTCATCAGTTTCCGGTAGGGCAACTGCGAAGAACCCAGAAGATATTTTGAGTTTTTTGTGATCCGGATATCAGGCATATCCTTGTCAGAAAGTTGCACAGATTCTTTACGTCCGATATGGAAAACAGACATATATAATCTGTTTTTAATTGAATTCCATTGTTGTTTTTCGTGTGTTTTGATGAGTGGGTCATCCCAATGCCAGACCATCGATTCCACATTATTTAAAATGCGTTCCGTATCATACAGGTTTTCAGATGTCAAACTGTCTTTTTCCGCCTGCTTTTCACTCAACTCAACCATTTTTTGATCCATGAGGCCATAATACAATTTTGACCCGTTATGCGACCAGGTTAACCGGTTATGGCTTCTTAGCCTGTAGCCTTCAGGCGCCTCATCCGGCGAAACCAGTATGGCCATTTCATTATCTTCAGCTTGCCATATCTTAATTTCCGCATCTGCGGGTAGGTATTTGTTTGCCGTATCAAGCTGGCTTTCCGTAAAGGCAATTCTCTCTCTTTTATAATCCCAGGTAAGATTATTGAAAAAAGAATGTTGTGCTCCCCGGATTTTTCGTGGCTGCAGCGAATCTGCGTCAAGAGATGAATAAAAAAGACCATTTTCGTTACCTGATGTATCGACAACCGAAAATGCCACATGAGACGAAGTACTGTCGGCAGATAATTCATGCACAAAATTGAGCTTTGTTTGGCTGCCGGAAAAAAGGTGTAAAACCTTTACAGGATTGCCTGTTTTGGAATTCTTGGGCTTTGCATCATTTACCTCTTTCGGTTTGGTATGGGTGACAATCAGCCACTGGCCGTCGTTTGAAAATTCTGCTTTTTCAACATTTTCAAAATCTTGTCGGGTGCCGTCTGATAATGCAATTATGGCAAGTGACTGTTCAGGTTTCGTTTTCCCGGCATTTTCCGACTCGATGAAAGGAGGCTTAACAAATAATGCAACATGAGTAGTTTCAGAATTAAAAAAAGGCCTTTCCCCTCTTTCAATTTGGTATTCCCTATCATACCCGGTTGCCATCACAACCGCTTCGCCATCACCTCTTTCGGGCCAGACACCGTAGGCAACCCATTTTCCATCCGGGGATATTGCCGGACGTGTGATTTCACTGAACTTCATTACATCTTCAAATGTGAGTTGCTGGGCATTTGCAACATGCCATGAAAGAGATAGCAGGAAAACGAATATTGCAATGGAGAGGTGCAAGTTTTGTACTTTATTCATGTTGAAAACCATTATTTTTACCTGATTCTGTTTATAACTTTTCAGAGTTTAAAAAAATATCGTGAATAATTATAACTACACTTACAAACTGCTCAGGGCAGAGATAAACAATTCTATATCTACGATGGAATCATATCACAATATTCCATCGGATACCTTTCGGCTGAAGCTGAACCATAGCACATGGAATTGTGCGGAGGTATGCCAGCACCTGGTTCAGTTTAACCGGGTTTACATCAAACAGATGCAGGAGGCCGTTCAGAAAAAAAGCAAGAGTGATACCGGTGAAGAGCCTTTTCAGCCCCGTTCGGTTTTTCGGTTATTTACCAATTGGCTTGAACCGCCCTACAAAATGAAAATCAAGACTATCTCTCCTTTGTACCCCGGAAAGAGCAATACAACACCGGAAAATGTTGTTGATATATTGATCAAAACAAATAAACAGCTTCTGGTTTTGATTGATCACGCCGAAGACGGCCAATGGGATCTAACTGATATTAGAGGATCAAATCCATTGCTGAAATTTATCCCGATGACCCTGGTTGAAATGCTTGCTTTTCTTCTTGCGCACCAGCGCCGCCATTTTTGGCAAATTGAACAGTTTCTTGATAAATTCGGATATTAATTTCCCATAATAAATTTACATACAACAATCTAATGAGCGAGGACATAAAGGGATTAAAAATCGGTTTTATCGGATCCGGTTTTATTGCAAAATTTATACTGAAAGCAATGATGCAGGTACGCAACTGTGAACTGACTGCTTTACTAAATCGCAGCGGTGCTGAATCACTTTCTGAATTTTCACGTGAAAATAATTTAGGCAATCCGAAGATTTTTGAATCAGTGAGTGACCTCTGCAATCACTGTGATGCAGTTGCTATTCTGTCTCCCAACTACACGAGGGTTGAAATTATGCAACAGATAGCTGAAGCTGAGCAAGCCGGGGCTCGATTGAAAGGGGTTATCTGCGAAAAACCACTTGGCAGAAACATTGCTGAAGCAGCCAAATTGGTAAATCTTGCACAGGAAGCCGGTTTAAACACTGCCTATTTTGAAAACCAGCTTCACATGAATGCGGTAAACAACGGCCTTGAACAGCTTCGTTTACAGCGTTTCACCATGGGTGAGCCGCTGCTGGCACGCAGCACCGAAGAACATGCGGGTCCGCATAAAAGCTGGTTTTGGGATCCTGAACTTCAGGGTGGAGGCGTTCTCTCCGATATGGGATGTCACAGTATTGCAGTAGGCAGGCATCTCCTCACACCCCATGGAAAAGACCCGTTGTTTTTAAATCCTGTGTCGGTTCAGGCCGATACTTCCCTGTTAAAATGGGGCCAGCCTGAATACCGTAACATTCTGAAACAAAAATTCGGAGTCGATTACGGCAAAAAACCTGCTGAAGATTTTGCAACGGGAATCATCACCTATAAAAATCCCGAGAGCGGCCAACTGGTAAAATCCCAATTTACCGACTCATGGATGTACGACAAACAGGGGCTCCGGCTTACAATGGAAGCACTCGGCCCCGGTTATGCCATGGAGGTAAATACCCTGATATCACCACTCGAAATTTTTATCGGTGATGAAGCCGCCGAAGCAGCTGCCGACGCTGAAACCGCACTTGAAAAATCTACTGCATCACGTGGGCTTCTCGCCGTGCAGCCCGATGAAGCCGGACTTTACGGCTATTCAACCGAGCTGCAGGATGCCGTTCAAAACTTTATGAACGGCAGGGATGGCTTTCTGAACTGGGAATACGGCCTTGAAACCATCCGACTTGTCCAGGCTGCTTATATGGCCGCCGAAAAAGGAATCACCATCGACCTTACGGATGAGAAAATACTGAAAGAGCTTGAGGGATATCGTTCGTTAATATCGCAGGGACGAGGGGCTGAGGTTTTGTTTTGACCAATAGACCTCCAAGGGTTTGAAACCCTTGGAGGTCTCGGATTTTACCGAACTAACCGGCATCCAAAACCGTTTATTAGATCCAACTAAAAGTAGATTTATGAAAAAAATTTTACTCCTTTTGCTATTATCCGGTTTAATAGCGTACACCGTTTCCGCCCAGGAACGAATCTCAAATGAAGATGAGGCCCGTGAAATATTTGAGGAAGTGGATGAACGGCGTAAGAGCATCTCAACAGAAACAGCCAGAATGGAAATGGTGATCACAGACAGCCGCGGCCGTACCCGGACCCGTACCATGCAAACATGGACACAAAATGAGGGCGAAGACACAAGAAGTCTGACCGTATTTACGGATCCCGGCAATGTCAGGGGCACAGCTTTTTTGTCTGTTCGGGAAGGTGGCAATGAGTTGCAAAAACTCTACTTACCTTCTGTGGGCCGAATTCAAACAATCTCGTCGTCCGAAAGAAGCGACAGCTTTATGGGCAGTGATTTTACTTACGAAGACCTTGGCGACCAGGACCCGGATGACTTTGAATTCAAATGGCTTGAAATAGGCGACTCCCTCTACACAGTAAGAGCAGCCAAACCGGGCAGTGACCAATATTCATCCGTCGAATTTGAAATTGACATGGAAAAGTACGCTCTTAAAACCGTGCGCTATTACGACTCCGAAAACAATCTCATAAAAAGGCTCGAAGCCGAAAAATTTGAAAATGTCACGGATTCACTCTGGTCGCCCGGAAAAATGACCATGTACGATCTTCGTGAAGACCGCAACACCTCCATTCAGTGGATTGAAAGAAGCATTAACGAACCGGTAGAATCCTGGAAGTTCACTGAACGCGGATTGCGGCGGGGTATCTGAAACCTGTTAATTTCAGCTTTCAAATTCATCTTTATCCGGGCGGACCGTTATCACCGGTTTTGAAACATATTGGGCAACTTTCTCTGCCGTTGAGCCAAGAATCAGATGAGCAAAACCGCTATGTCCATGTGTTGCCATTACAACCACGTCCGAATTTTCTTCGGAATAGTTTTCAATTTCGTGATGAGCCGAAACCCCTTTAATGATTTTGGTTTTAAGCTGAACCTCACGGCTATTTCCGTTATCGGCTATGGCAACCTCATCCTCAAATGTTACGCCTGTCCGCTGGATTGAAACATTATCCATATTTTTTGAAGCTAAAAGTTCTTTCAACCTTTCTATCACAACTTCATAGATTGAAACTTCCTCACCTTTTTGAGGAGACCTGGGAATATCCTCCGAAACACTGCCATACAGCTCTATCACATGCAGCAGTGTAAGATCTGCACCATAGGTATCGGCGATTGCGAGCGCCAGCGGAAAAGCAGACAGCGAGAGTTTGGATGAATCGGTAGGAACCAGTATATGTTTGATCTCTTCTTTTTCAAGGCTGTGATCAACCGAAAAAACAGGAATTTTAGAGTTGCGGATAACTTTCTCAGTGGTACTGCCCCTCAGCAAAGAGGTTTCGTGGTGGCCTTTCGCACCCATGATGATCAGGTCATAACCCTTCTTTTTGGAATGCTCAACGATTCTTTCGGAAACCTTTCGGTCAATAATGACAAATTTTTCACCCTTGTTTTCATCACGGATATAATCATCCATGTCTGAAGCAATCTTGTGTTCCTTTTCTTTCACTATTTGCGGATAGACATCCTTATTCATATCAAGAGGAACACCCAGCTTCTTAATACTCTCTTGCAGATACTTTAAAGTCGGTATCACATGGATAAAATCGATTTTGCTGCCGAAAGTATCGGCAACTTTTTGTGCTACCGTATATGCGGTTTCAGATCCTTTTGAAAAGTCTGTAGGCACTAAAATTTTTTTTATCTCAATCATATTTCCCAACCCTTTTTTCTATTATTCTTTAATAAATATCACCGGAAAAACTTCTTTCCCGGACTCTAAAATCCGAATCTTTATGTGTAAACCTGTCGAATGCATAGACTCGATAATTATCACAGGTTAACTTACCGTATAATACAAATCATTTATGAAATTTTGATGTTCGGCTCAGTTTTGCACCAGGCTGTCCGCTTCGATATTGCCGGGTTTTTGAAATTTTGTGAGATACAAATACCTTTGTTTTACAGGTTCGCCATTCAACATGGCCGGCTGCCATTGGTCCATTGAAGAGACAATTTTAAGAAACATCTTTGTAATATCTTCATGCGGGCTCATCAATGCTTCCGGATCGGAAACAGTGCCGTCAGTATCAATCACGTAAGAAATCAAAACCCTGCCTTCAACACCGTCTCTGTAGAGTCGAATGGGATATTGTGTATTCATAATAAAATGCCTTCTAAGCCCGGTTTTACCGCCCGGATATTTTGCCATAACATCCGGCCGGGGAAATTCTTCTGAATACAAATCTTCCTGCATCGGCACTTCTTCATAGGGTTGTTGGTTTCCCGACGGCCCTGAGGATGCACATGCCTGAATAAGCAATATCAATAAGAGGTGGGCAAAAATTGACCTGATTCTGTTCTTCACTATAAAATCTATTTTGTTATTATTCACTCTTAATTTAACCCGATTTTCTTAAAACTGAAATCAATCCTATCATTAATAGCCCGGCCACCATTCCTCCTGCACCTTCCGCTACATCAGGATCGTTATCAGCAGCAGATTCACCCGCCGGGAAATATGGTTCGGAGTGAACCATTTTCCTCGATATTTCTTCAACTTCAACCCTTTTGAATTCATCAAAAGCAGCATCCGGAGTGAGAACCTTTCCGAGTCGTTTGTAGGTGGGACGATTTTTGTCAGGCGGATTTTCCATCAACTCTTGTACTACAGGGTTTGTCACCGGATACACCTCCGTTGATTTTACGACTTCCCGGTATTCCCTTTCCTGCCAGGGCCAGATTACATATAATGATCCGATCAGGAAACCGATAAGTACCATCAGGGTGGTCGTATGGAAGTTCTTTAAAAGCCAGGAAAGTACTCTTGAAAACAAAACCAGTCCGGTTACGGCACCAAGAACAAAGGGGATCAGGTTGATGGCCGCTTCTGCCGTAGCAACACCGCCCAGGCGGCCCAGTTCACCCAGGATGTAATCGTACTTCTGAAAAATTAACAGGATGTAAGCTCCCGAAATACCCGGCAAAATCATAGCGCAGATGGCTACAGAGCCGCTTAAAAAAACATACCAGGATGTCTCGGGAGTATTTGCCGGGACAAGCGTCACAACCCAGAAACCCAGCAAAGCGCCCAACAGAAGTGCCAGCAAATTGCCCGGCTTCGCTACTCCGGATTCAATTTCCCTGAGCAATAAAACCACTGATCCTGCAATCAGCCCGAAAAAGAGACCGTAAATCAATTCCGGGTGTGTAAACATATAAACCTGCAGCGGTACAACCCTCGTAAAAAAAATAATAGCGCATGCAATTCCCGAAAACAGGATCATCAAAAACTTCCAGTGTACATGGCGGAAAAGATCCGGAATCCGAAACCGCAAGGCGTTGGACAGGGCTTTACCGTCAAAACTCCGGATTGCATTAATCAGCCTGTCATAGATTCCGGTGATCAAAGCCATCGTTCCGCCACTCACCCCTGGGATAATATCGGCTGAACCCATCAGGAAACCCTTTGCAATTAGCCAGGGTGTCTCTTTAAACGATGTTTGGTCTCTGTCTGCAGACGAAGATTCGGTTGAAATTTTAGAATTATGACTCAAATTAAATTCCGGCTTTTCAGTTTTTTGTTTTGAGTTTTCATTCTTTTGCCATTACATAGAGTTGCATCACCCTGAGTTCATTGTAATCCACGCTTTTGTCCAGCTCTTCGTAAACCGGTTTCAGGATTTTGTATCCTACTTTGTCCATGGATTTGAGAACTTCATGACGTTTTCTATCGGATAACTCTGATATTTCAAGAATCCGTTCCGGTTCAAGTTGATTGCCTTCCTCCTTAAATTTTTTGAGATGGCCAAGAATGGTTGAAACCTTAACCCCATGCTCTTCTGCAAGATGCCGGATTCCTTTTCCCTTATTATAATCCCGTCCGATCAGATGGTGTTTTTTGTTACCGGTCGTTTTTCTGATCTTTTTGGCAATTCCTTTCTTTCTCTCGTCAATATTTTTTTCTTCGCTATACTTTTGTATTTCATCCAGAAACGGTTTACCAAAACGTTTCAGCTTAACATCCCCGACGCCATAAAGTGTTGAGAGGCTTTCAAGGCTTTGCGGGTAGTAATATGACATTTCCATAAGTGTGGTATCCGGAAAAACGGCATAGGGAGGGATGTCTTTTGCATCGGCGATTTCTTTCCGTTTTTTTCGCAGCTCCTCAAAAAGAAACTCATCATAACGGTTTTCCACCTCGCTATTGGTTTTGGATGCCGCCTTGGCCGTTGCTGTCTGGGTCCTGTCCAGCACGCCCTGCAGCATTTTGTCTCCTTTCAAAATATCATGAGCGGGATCAAGCAGGACCAGGCTGCCGTGCTCCTTTTCTTTTTTTACGATTCCCCTTCTCACCAGCAGCCGGGAGAGCTGAATCCATTGGTCTTTCGACCATTCACGGCCGATATTATAGGTTGAAAGTTCGTCATGGCCATTCTGCAATAATTTTTTTGCTTTGGATCCCCTGAGCACATCGGCAATGTAATAGGCTCCGTAAATTTCACCGGTTCTGACAATACAGGATAAAAATTTTTGAGCCGGGACCGTCAGGTCTTCCATGTCATCTTTAAGCCGGAGGCAGTTGTCACACATACCGCAGTTATCCTTTTGGTAGGTTTCACCAAAATAGGCCATTAACGGCACTCTTCTGCACTGGCCTGTTTCAAGGAAATTGATAAGATCATCCAGATGTTTTTCGGCAATCTCTTTCTCTTTTCCTTCTTTTTGATTGATAAAGTACTGGATCTTCCGCCGGTCGGCATAACTGTAAAGAAGCAGGCAATCGGAGCGGAGGCCGTCGCGTCCGGCGCGGCCAATCTGCTGGTAATACGATTCGATATTCTGAGGCATATCATAATGGATTACAAAACGTACATCCGGTTTGTTAATTCCCATTCCGAATGCAATAGTTGCGACGATGATATCGACATCATCTTTGATAAATGCCTCCTGGTTTCGGGTGCGCTCACGCTCTGAAAGGCCCGCATGATAGGGTTTAGCGGGATATCCTTCCGCATCAAGGTACATGTAGAGTTCATCTACCTGCCGGCGCGAAAAGCAATAGATGATGCCCGACTGTTTTTGGCGGGTGTACAAAAAATCAAGCACCTGTTCAACCGGATTCACTTTATCCACTATCTTCAGGTTCAGGTTCGAGCGGTCGAAGCTGGCAACAAACTTGCCGGATTTTCTCATCTCAAGCGTTTTACGGATATCTTCGCGCACTCGTGGTGTAGCCGTAGCCGTAAGTGCCAGACAGACCGCATCCGGGAAATCCTTTCTGACTTCTGAAAGCTGACGGTACTCCGGCCTGAAATCGTGCCCCCATTCCGAAATACAATGGGCTTCATCGATGGTAAACAGGCTCACATTCAGTTTAGAGAGCAGTTCCCTTGTCCGCGGCATCAGCAGGGTTTCAGGTGCAACATAGAGCAGCCTTGCTTCGCCGCTTTTTAACTGCGATACATTTTGTGCATACTCTTCCGGAGAGAGTGAGCTGTTGAGAAAAAGGGCCGGCACTCCGAATTCTTCCAATTGCTCGACCTGATCCTTCATAAGTGATATAAGAGGAGAGACAACAATCGTAATCCCGTTAA
Source organism: uncultured Balneolaceae bacterium (assembly GCA_964415185.1). GTDB lineage: Bacteria > Bacteroidota > Rhodothermia > Balneolales > Balneolaceae > CAYVBJ01. Next base: position 10,518 of record CAYPZI010000025.1, read on the forward strand.
AAATAAGGGCCGGAATTTGGTAACAGAGTGATTTTCCGCCTCCTGTGGGCATAATAACGAGTGTATCTTTTCCGTCAAGAACATGTTGAATTACCTCTTTTTGCAGAGGCCGGAATGTCTCATAACCGAATGTCTCCCGAAGAATTTGTTGAGCTTTTTTAATCATTTTGATTTAGTTCCTGCTTTGTTATCAATCACTTCTATCTGCATATATGATACAATTTTAACCGCATCCTTACAGTAATGATTGATATTCTTAAAATTTTTCTTTTTCACTTTTTTAATAGCTAATTCTGACGAGGGATCAGGTAGAGCTCTTTCAACTCTTTTCATATTACAATTCCGTTTTTAAATGTTTAAGGGAAGAAAACAAACATTTTAAACAAAACACATTATCTTTAGGTTTCTAATTTCCATAAGCAGATTTTAAACATAATGAATATAAAAACAACTAAAGTTGATAAAAGCAGAATTTCAGAAATCGATTTTGACCGCCTGGAATTTGGCCGTCAATTTTCCGATCATATGGTTGAGATGTCATGGGAGGGAGGCAGTTGGTCGGAACCGGAAATCAAACCTTATGGCCCGATCAGCTTTACCCCGGCACTGAATGCCCTTCACTATGGGCAGGCCGGGTTCGAGGGAATGAAAGCTTTTTATTACGATGAAAAAACGATTCATCTGTTCCGTCCCGAAGATCATCAAAAACGCTTTGTAGATACTTGTAACAGGCTTTGCATCCCACCTTCAAGTGAGGAAGTCTTTCTGAGATCACTTGAAGAATTGGTCAGGCTCGATTCGAAGTGGGTTCCCCGAAAACGCGGCAGGGCTCTCTATATCCGGCCGTTTGCCTTTTCATCAGACGAATATATTGCTGCGAGGGTTTCGCAAAAATACCGTTTTTATATCATCACCAGCCCGGTTGCCGCTTATTACAGGGAGGGATTTAACCCGGTAAAACTGACTACCACCGATAACTATGTCCGGGCCGTGAAAGGCGGTACCGGCGCCGTAAAAGCTTCGGGCAATTATGGTGCAAGCTATTACCCTGCAAAAAAAGCACAGGAAAACGGCTACACTCAAGTGCTCTGGCTTGATGCAAAAGAGCACAAATATGTCGAAGAAGTCGGTACAATGAATATTTTCTTTTTGATCGGCGGTACATTGATTACACCACCGCTTACAGGAACCATCCTCCCGGGAATTACACGGCGTTCGGTGATTGCACTTGCAAAATCATGGGATGTGCCGGTTGAAGAACGTAAAATTTCAATTGATGAAGTGATAGAAGCACATAAAAACGGCGACCTCGAAGAGGTTTTCGGTTCCGGGACGGCAGCTGTAATCTCACCCGTAGGACTGATCAACCATAAGGGATTGGATATCAAAACCGGTGACGAGAAAATCGGGCCGTTTGCAAAGCGCCTGTTCGATGAAATTACCGGTATACAATATGGCGAAGTTGAAGACAGGTTCGGCTGGATCCATAAAGTGGAAGTTTAGGATATTGATTTCCTCATATTCAGAAAATGAGTGAGCACTGCTGGCAATCCGCAAACTCCGGCTAATCCGTGATTCTAAGCAAATTCCTGTTACGGTTTACGATTGCCTTGGTTTTTTCTTTAAGCAAGTAGGCGGCATCCATCAACAGCTCTTCGTTGGATGGGAACGGTGCCGGTTTAAGATTCAGTTTTTTGAGGGTTTCTTTCGAAAGGGCTTCTTTGTCGCCCGATGCTACAGCCGAATGGTATTCAAATACGGCATCCACAATAACCTCTTCGGTTTTGGCAAGCTGGTTGGTCCGCAGGTCGAAATAGTCCACAGCACCGGCCACACGTGCCGATTTATACTGCACCGATTCAACAACTTCGGCTTTCACCTCTTTAACCGCCGGCACCTTGATGTCGTTTCCAAGTGAATCTTTCTTCACATTTCCGTTTTCATCAAAAACATAGCGGGTTCCGTCTTCAATTTCGGCGGATTCGGTATAAGTCCGGCTTTCAATCCTCTCGGGCGACAGCTCGATCTGGTCGATATCAAGCACCACCAGAAAATCGTAAGCTTTTGTAGTATCTTCTGAGGTATCAAAATTGAGCCAGTCGCGGTTGATGGCATTAAGGCTGATTTTTCTGAGTTCATAGTCGAAATCTTCCGGAAGGACTTTATCCGAATTATTCTCGATCAGAAACAGAACCTGGTTTGTTCCCTGGTAACGTGATTCTTCAAGTTTCTCGTCCACATCCCGGTAGCTGTCGTAGATGCGGGTGATCTGTTCAAAATCAGCATAGGCCATCCGGGCATTACCGCGCCCTCCCTTTTCCAGCCGGGCCGCACCGCTTTCGTAGAGAAGCTCAGCCGCCTTGTTTTTGGATTCTATCACTTTTTCATCATAATCAACAAGTTTAAATTCCGATAATACCGAAGAAGGCAGGGATTTAATCCGGTTTTGCCTGTAATGGAGTGCCGAGTAGAGTTCATAAATTTCAATCCGGTTTTCCGGTCGACCCTCTTTTTCGAGGAACTTGATGAGTTCGTGATCAAAACTGTTGGCTTTTGAGTAAGCCTCCTTTAAAACTCGCAGCTCCTTCCGGTCGGAGGGTTTTTTCCGGAGGTTTTCAACCGATTTCTCAATTGCCCGGTCGTAGCTGCCTTTTTCAAGCAGTTTTTCAGATGAGTTGCAGCCGTTAAGAAGCAATCCGCCAACAATCAGCGGCAAAATAAGTTGTTTGAATGTTAATCGCATAATTTCCATAAATCCGGTTATTTAATTGCAGTGATGCAGAACCTTTTCTGTTAATAAGAGATTGAGAGCACTGTTTTATTACACTTATACTTAAAATAGATGGTCAGGATTCACTCAATTTTTCAAAATGTGACCGGTGACGTGCATTGACCATGTAGCGCATCAAACCCATAAAAGCTTTCCAGTCTACAAATACATGTGCTATGGTGAGTGCCACAGCTGCCAGAGAGATGTAAAAATGAATATCTCCGATTTCATGGCGAGTGAGACCGGCAATAATATCGAGCTGTCCCGCTCCCTGCCCATGGGGTGCAAGCCAGAGTAATATGCCGGTTAAAACGACGAAAATCCATATTATGAGCATAGATAAAGCAATAATTGCCCGGAATAATGTTTTTGTTCGGATAGCTCCCTGCTTCTTCATGTTCCCCTCTATTTTGGTGGTGGTTGTTCTATAAAAATAGCGAGATTTCGGGTTATTAAATAGTGCTTGTACACACTCCTGCTTTTCCCGAATTACCTGAAGGCGTTCGGTCAAACCTTTCCCCCCTCTCCCCGACATTGAAAAGATTTTGTACGGGGGAGGCGAGAGAGGACAGCCTCTTTTAAAACGCCGAAGGCGATTTTAAAAAGGCAGGGGTGTGTACCGGGAGGTGCCACGAACTCACTTCCTGCCGGAGACCATAAATGACAGCACCACATAGTAAACCGGGTAGTAAAACGAGGCCAGTGTTACCCAAAGCGGGGTTTCATCAAGGTGTATAAGCATTACAACCAACAAAAGTGAGTAGGGAATAGCCAGCAGAAGTGTGGTTTTACGCCAGATGGGTGTCCGGCTCGGGTATATGAATTTAACGGGAACCAAAACAAGGATTGCGCAGGCGATGATCAGAGTAGATGAAACCCATGGAGCAGCCTGCAGCACAGCAAGATAAAACACAAGCAGGTTCCAGTAGGAAGGAAAGCCGCGGAAAAAATGATCCTCCGTTTTGGCCTGCTCATGGCTGAAACCGAAAAGGCTGGAAATGGCAGCGACTGCGCAGACGGCAAATGGCACATCCAGAAATAGCCATGCCCAGAAGAGCGGAGCGAACGTCCATGTCAGGTAATCGACCAGGTTGTCGAGCAGAGCCCCGTCGATATGGGGCGTATGTTTTTTAACATCTACAAGCCTTGCGAGTGCGCCGTCAACCGAGTCGATGGCTGCTGCTGTGGCAAGAAGATAGAGCGAGCCGGCGGCGTCACCGGATTGCATCAAAACAAATGACCAGAGTGCAAAAACTACTCCGGATGCAGTGAGCAGATGGACAGAAATCGATAAGGCGAATTTCCCCATCGGGTCAGTTTTGGGTTGTTTTGGTGGGAATCAGAGTGGCACTGATCACCTCATCCTGCCGGGTCCGGATGCTGTGCATCATATTATCCGAGGGTTCGGCATCGAGCTGTATTGTGCAGCAGGCTGTTTTCTTTCCTTCAAAAATGACGTTTTCCAATTCCTGTGCATTGATATCGGCCTCTTTCAGTTCATTCATCACATTGGCAATCACCCCAGGCCTGTCGTAGTGCCGGACCACAAGCTGCCACGGTGCATCGGTGTGTTCGCAGCGGTTCAGCCAGTTTCGCACCTTGCCGGTTTGCAGGTAACCGCGCACGATGTCCACAGCATCCTCTGCTACAGCCAATTGGGCTTGCGTAGTGCTTGCACCGATATGGTGGGTGACATAGGCATTTTCAAGACCGGTAAAACGGCTTTTGAACTCTCCCTGCTTGAATTCCGGTTCATCGTTGAACACATCCAGACCGGCACGAAGACGGCCGTTTTTCAATTCATTGTAAAGTGCATCCTCATCCACAATCCCAGACCGGGAGGTATTAATGAACATGGCTCCGTCTTTAAGCAATGACAAAATTTCTTTGGAGATTATTTTTTTGGTATCCGGATTCATAGCCAGGTGCACACTCAGGATATCAACGTGTCCGGCTACTTCTTCGATACTGCCTGCGTATGCCACATCCAGTTCCTCTGCCAACTCCGGTGTGAGCGACCGCGACCAGGCTACCACATCAAGCCCAAATGCCTGCGCCCGGCTGATCACTTCACTTCCAATCTGGCCTGTGCCGATAATTCCAAGGGTTTTACCGTAAATACCATCTGCCTTGCTGTAGGTTGATTTATTCCATTTTCCTTTTCTGAAGTCGATTACATTCTCCGGAATGAAGCGGTCGAGTGCGAGAATCAGGCCCATCGTCAATTCGGCAACAGCGATAGAATTTTGTCCCGGACAGTTGGCTACATAGATGCCGTAGTTGCTGGCCGATTCCATGTCGATGTTATTAACCCCGGCTCCTGCCCTGACTATCAGGCTTAGAGAATTGCTGTTACGGATGCAGGTATCGCTGACTACCGTGGAACGCACAATCAAAACCTGGGCGTCTTCAAGGCCTTCATCCAGCTCCGCTGCAGTAGCGCCGGGATTTGAAATAACTTTGGCTCCGAATGTTTTGAGTTCGTTGATAGCTTTATTGGGCAGTTTATCGGCAATGTAGACATTCATGGTTCGCTCTTTTTGGATGTTTTGGTTTATTGTTTAATGTAAAGAAAGAATGGAGATTGTGCTAAGATTTTCACCTCACCCCGCCTCTCTCATAGAAGGAGAAGGTCAGTGAGAGGTGGTTATGCTTCTCAATCTTTCCAAAACTCCCTCCAAATCATGAAATATTTCCTCGTTAGTAAACCGAACGATCTGACACCCCAGCTTTGCAGTTTTTTTGTTCGCTCCAGATCATAAACTATTGTTTCGGGCGCATCGTGATATTTTCCATCCACCTCTATGACAAGCTTTAATTCATGACAGTAAAAGTCAGTAATAAATTTGTAAAATGGATGCTGCCTTCTGAATTTCAAATTCATAAATCTGCGGGATCACAAACAGTCCCAAAGTATCTTTTCTGCAGCAGTCATTTGTTTACGAAGATCACGTGCGTATGAAAATTGACGGGGTTCTGCACCGGCATGGAGCGGAATTTTGGGATTATCAGGATCACACTCGTTTTTATGAGTTTTTGAAAGCGGTACTTTTGGCTTGAGTTTCGGTCTCGAATTATAGTCAGAATTCATAATGATGTAAGAAATTTTGCTGTCTCTCTTTTTTGAGAAGTAAATAGTTGTTATTGCAATGGATAAATATGGTTTGCTGGTGGATAAATATCAACTTTATTTCACCTCACCCCGGCCCTCTCCTCGAAGGAGAGGGCCGGGGTGAGGTCAAAACCCGATCTCGATATCCACCTTCTCCCTCTTATCCCGATCCGGTAAAAAAATCAACAACCGGCTGTTTTCACTTTCATACATCCAGCCGGTTTGGGATGAGCCGCGGCTTTCTGCAAGTTCCTCACCGTTAAGCATTACCTTTGCAGGCCGGGGAGTCTGAATAAACCGGAGCTCATAACTCCTCTGCATTTTCATGCCCTCAAAACTTCCCTGAACGGCACCGATGGTGAATACATTTTTGCCTTTCAACTGGTTGTACCGGAACATGGTTCTTGCCCATTCACCCTGCCGGTAACGGGTGGTAATACCATCATCTTCAGATAAACGAAATGCGCCGGCGTCATCAGGGTAGATTTCAACCAACAGATAATCGTTATTGCCCGCCTCAACCGATTGAGAGAAGTTCCGGTAAGGAATGATTGACCCTGCTTTTACAAAAACCGGGATTTTGGTGAGCGGGGCATCTACAATCCATGACTGTCCGCCTTCAAACCGGTTGTTTGACCAATAATCGAACCAGTCTCCTTCAGGCAGATAGACCAGCCGGTCGTTTGTAGCGGGTTCATGCACGGGAGCAATCAAAAAGGCGCCTCCGAACATATACTGTGTAGTATGAACGCCATCACCACGGATTATCTTTGGTCCGCCCTGTCGTGAGTTGTGCGCATGAGTGTAAATGTATGGAAAAAGCCGGCTGCGGAGCGTCATATATTTTTTAAAATTTTCCCGGGCGGTTTCTGAAAAATTAAAAGGCATATTTGCAGTGGGATTATCGGCAGTTGAAAAAACATGCATGATCGGATTAAATGCCGAAAACTGAGTCCACCGGATATAAAGCTCATCCGAAACTTCTGGAGAGCCAAAGAAATTGTAACCTCCCATATCATGAGTCAGAAACGGAATTTCGTATGTGGTTAGCCGTGGGTTGGCAGCCATCTCGATATTCTCCCTTAATGCGCCCATGGCGTAGATATTAAAATCCGGGTAATCAGGCTGTGACCACCCGATTTTGGCATCACCGGTCCATTTTGTAGGATAGAGTTTGAATTCGGGATTGTGCGTAGAGTGAAGGTGGGCCAGCACGAAGCCGCGTGCATCACCGGATTCGGAGAATTGCTGGATTGTCTCAAATGCTGTTTTTGTAAAATCAATATCCGATGACCGGTCGAGCTTCAGAAAATCGAGCCCTTTCTCAAAAAACGGCTTTAGTTTTTGCCGGAAGTAGGCGGCAGCTTCCGGATTTGAAAAGTCAATATCGCCGGTCATGCTGTTGCCGTGCCGGTTATGCCAGCGGTCGGTATTCAGGTAGGTTTCGGAATAGAACCCCTGTTCTTCAAAGTCTGCATAGACTTCCTCATTACCGTCTTTTAAAATGGTATTCCAGATCCAAATTCCGGCTTTCACATTTCTCTCCTCCAGAAATTCCCACATCGCCTGCATATCGGGATAGGCAGCCGTATCACCTCTGAAATTGATGTATCCGTCCGGGCCTTGTCCTTTGTTCCGGTAATCCCAAAACCAGGAGTCGATCCAGTAGGCGTCGATCGGGTAGCCTTCATCATGCAACCTGCGGACTCTTTCGATTGTTTCCCGCTGGTTCGTGTATCCGCCGTAAAGCACCCCGAAAGCCCAGGCCGGAGGAAGAATGACAGAAGTCCTGCGTTTTTCGGCAACCGGATCCATTCCCGGATCGGTAGTTTCGGGCAGGCCCATTCCTTCAGGCTTGATTTCATTATCAAGGGCAAGATGAATTTTATCGAGACGGAGGCCGGACCTGCCTTCGTTGTCAATCCTCAAATAAAAAAATCCTGGTGACGGAAAATTTGCAGTAAGGGGATCACGGCTTTCCAGGGCAAGATTTTTCCATTCAAGAGCATTTGATTGCGGCAGCTCAAGTTGGTCATCAAGCACCAGGTTTCCGTCATCGTCAAAAATTTGCACCGGCAAATAGTTTACTGAAGAATCGTTACTGAATTTTCGGCTAAGCAGCCAGACAGAATAATTGCCCGGTTCGGTGATATAGAAAGTGTATTCAAGGGCATTTGAAGCTGAAACAGTATCGGTGATCGAAGTAAGGCCTATGCTCGTGTAGTAGTGTGATTGCTTCCATCCCTCAATATCGGCATGGGATTCCGCCTCGATAGAGACCACCCCTTCGGCATTGTAATGGGATGCATCTGGAACCGGCATGCAGGATACGGTGATGCCTGCCATGATCAAGAAAAAAATGAAAACAGGTTGTTGAAAACTGACGAGTGTTTGCTGTTTAAAAAATATGTGCATGGTAAAAAATCTTTTATCTTTGCACGTTGAACGTACAGATGAAATAATAAAGATTTTAATTTAAATCCGAACCCTTGATTATCACAGTTCTTTTATTGATAGGCGGGCTAGCCCTGCTGGTATGGGGCGCCGACCTGATGGTAGGTGGTGCCTCGAGGCTGGCGGAATCACTCGGAATTCCCAAATTGATTGTCGGCCTGACGGTTATTGCTTTCGGAACCAGTGCGCCTGAGCTTGCCATCAGCCTGCAGTCGGCTTTCAGCGGATATTCCGGTATCCTGGTCGGGAATGTGATCGGGAGTAATATTTCGAACATTTTGCTGATTCTCGGCATCGCTGCTGTCCTGGTGCCGGTACAGGTGAGGGCTAAAATCATCCGTGTGGATGTACCTGTGATGATCGTATGCGGGCTGTTGTTTTTTTTGATATCGTTAAACGGCAGTATAGGATTTTTTGATTCAGCCCTGTTGGTTATCGTTCTCTCCGTATATCTATATGTTCTTGCCAAAGAAGCACGCTATACCATGGCTAATAACAAAGAGAAAAGGCCTGTGGTGAATAAGCTTAAAGAATTCATCTTCCTGGTTGCAGGACTGGCTATGCTGGTTTACGGTGCCAACCTGATGGTTGAAAGTGCCGTTGAGATTGCTGTTTACCTGGGAATGAGTGAACTGATTATCGGCCTTACAATTGTGGCAGTGGGCACTTCGCTGCCGGAGGTGGCTGCGGCAATAGCAGCCGTATGGCGGAATGAACCTGATATTGTAGTGGGAAATGTCCTGGGAAGCAATGTTTTCAATATCCTGGCTGTGTTGGGGGTGACGGGATTGATTTTTCCCGATGCCATTCAAATTGAGACACAAGCCCTTTGGTTTGATATGCCCATTATGCTGGTTGCCTTTTTTGCCTGTCTGCCGATCTTTTTTACCGGATACAGCATCAGCCGCTGGGAAGGAGCTTTGTTTCTATTTTATTATTTAGCTTACATCATCTTCCTCGTATTATACAGTAAAGATCATTTTGCTGCCGATTATATTAGCAACGGTTTGATATTTTTTGTTATCCCACTCACGTTTATCACGCTTTTTGTTATTTCTTACAGGCAGTGGATGAAGGCAAAAGGTAAAACGGAAAAGTGAGAAGGATAGAATATTTTAATCGGGGCGGAGTGGAGGAATCTCGCGATTCTTAGCCTGGTTAAAGAAAAAATTTAGAGATGCAGGTGCTATTATCAGGGTACATCAGCGAAAATAAGTTCGAGATTTGGGTTCTCGCAGAGTTCCTCTGAGTGTGGCACAGTGTTTCGCAGAGTGGGGATAAACTTAACAGGTGAAATTCCGAATGAAATGACAAATCGGTGGTAACTTCATAAAAACTTCTTGTAGCGCTGCGAGATAAGTTATATTTAAAACCCACTACATAATAACATATCGTGAACTTTCGTATTTTAACGCGGAGACGATATAAAAAATCAAAAATCAAGACATGTCGTACGAAGTAATTCTCTATTATAATTTTACAGACGTTGAGGAGCCTGAAGCGTTTTGCAAGGCTCATAAAAATTTTTTGAAAAAACTGGGTGTGAAAGGACGCGTTTATATTGGCCGTGAAGGCATAAACGGAACCCTCGGCGGTACACCGGAACAGATGAATGCATATAAAAACCATCTGAGATCCCAAAAGGGGTTTGAAGGCACCGAATTTAAAAGCGATCTTACCGATACACTGCCATTTGCAAAACTGATCTGCAAAGTGCGGGATGAAATCGTTGCCATCCATGTGGATGGCCTGGATCCGTCCGAAGGCGGCGCACATCTTGAACCCTCCGAATGGCGTAAAATCATGGAGTCGGAAGAAGATTACGTGATGATAGATGTACGCAATGATTATGAATCTAAAATAGGGCACTTTGAAGGCGCACTCACTCCCGAGGTCGATACATTTTATGAATTCCCGGAATGGCTTGAAAAGGCACAAATACCAAAAGACAAAAAAGTACTGATGTACTGTACCGGAGGTATCCGGTGTGAAAAGTTTTCGGTATTAATGAAAAAAGAGGGATGGGAGGATGTGAACCAGTTACATGGCGGCATTCTGAATTACGCGAAAGAGGAGGATGGCAAACATTTTAAAGGCAAATGTTTCGTATTTGACGACCGCCTGGTTGTGCCGGTGAACAAGGAAAACCTGGAACCGATCGCACGATGTGAAATTACGGGCAAGCCGGCCGACAGCTACATCAACTGTGCCAATATGGAGTGTAACAAGCTGTTTGTCTGCTCGGAAGATGGCGCCGAACTGATGGAAGGCTGCTGCACCGAAGAGTGCCGGCAAAGTGATTACAAGCGCCCCTTTGATCCCGAAAACGCCTTTCGCCCGTTCAGAAAATGGTACAACTATTTCGGAGAGGAGTTTAAGGAGAGGGATTTAGAAAAACTTTTAAAAAGTGAAAAGTGAAAAGTGAAAATGCAAAAGTGAAAGGAGGGTATTGAAGGCGAGCCTTTCGGCAACCCGGGGATAAATCCGCCGGGCTACAATATCGGCCACAGCTAAGCTGCTTTTTTTCAGAAGTATTTTAACCGGATTTATGTATTATATTTAGTGCGAAGGATGGAAGCCTTGAGAAAATTTATCGACCTGGCAGCTTCTCACTTTTGCTTTTTCACTTTTCTGTTTTCACTCCTCACATCTCACTACTCACTTACTATCCCACCCCTGCTCACCAATCAGGGGTACAAATTTGAAATGCTTGAATTGTTCTTCCTCAAATTCCTCCTCTGATACCCTGGTTATGCGCGTCATCGTTTGGGAATGTTCAGAACCTACCGGAATAACAAGGTTCCCGCCCACAGAAAGCTGCTCTGTCAATTCTTCGGGCACAACGGGGGCACCGGCTGTAACCACAATCCGGTCGTAAGGTGCATAGGCACCCCATCCTTTACTTCCGTCTCCAAGCTTTAGCCAGACCCGGTATCCGAGTTTATTCAGCAACATTTTAGCTCTCTCGTATAACTCGCGATGGCGTTCCACACTGTAAACTTCGGCCCCCATCTCGCACAGGATGGCAGCCTGGTACCCCGACCCGGTTCCGATTTCAAGTACTTTTACGCCTTTGCTTACGGAAAGCAGTTCGGTTTGTGCCGCTACGGTATAGGGCTGGGAGATGGTCTGTCCCATGCCGATGGGAAGGGCATTGTCTTCATAGGCCCGGTTTTCAAGAGCAGTATCAATAAAAAGATGACGTGGAACCCGGTTGATGGCCGAGAGTACATCTTCATCCTGAATTCCCTTTTCTCGAAGTGATTCTACAAGTTCTTTTCTGCGTGTAATAAATTTTCTGTTGTGCTGTGATTCCAAAATCAGCTTTGCCCCGTTTAATTTCAGTGATTGAATTAGCTCTGTTTACAATATAGTGTAATCAATAAATATAATGCGGTTATTGTATTAAATCTAAAACCTTCTATTTTATGACCATCAAAAAACGGACAGAACCGACGGTATTACTTTATGAAAAAATATGTACTGATCTTTTCACTTTTGGCTTTTATCACCCTGGTATTCGGTTTTTTTGATCTGCACGCATTTGTTCAGACTGAACAGGGGCAAAGCGCTTATTTCGGAACCTGGGTGAGCCTTCTACCGCCTGTTGTAGCCATTGCTCTCGCACTGATTACGAGGGAGGTGATCCTTTCCCTCTTTGCAGGAATCTGGATCGGAGCCCTTTTTGTTGCAGATCTGAATCCATTCACCGGAACAGCCGAGGCATTAGATCTCATCACAATCGCTCTCGTGGATGCCGATCATATTGCCATTATTTTATTCAGCCTGCTACTGGGAGGCATGGTGGGCGTTATGTCGCGCGGTGGCGGCACGTTAGGTGTGGTTGACTTGATGCAGAATTTTGCCAATAATCGCACAAAGGGACAGTTTTTCGGGTGGCTTTCCGCATTTTTTATTTTTTTTGATGATTACGCCAATACCCTGATCCGCGGCAATGCCCTGAGGCCGATGACCGACCGCCTGCTGATTTCAAGGGAAAAGCTTTCATATATCGTGGATTCAACGGCTGCACCCCTTGCTGTTTGTGCCATCATTACCACATGGATTGGCTTTGAAATTTCACAGATACAAAGCTCTCTTACAATCCTGGCCGGGCAGACAGAAAATCCCGAGCTTGCCGCTCAGCTTCAGGCAGGAGCCGACAATGTATTTACCATCTTCCTGGATTCACTTCCCTACCTGTTCTATCCTTTTCTTGCACTGGCTTTTGTGATAATGATCATATTGATGAAAAGGGATTTTGGCCCGATGCTTGAAGCCGAGCGCAGGGCTGCGTCAGGCGGGGGCGTGATTCGCGAGGGCTCGATGCCGGCTGCCGATACCAGCCTGGATGCCCTTCAGCCGCCATCCGATAAACCAAGAAAGTGGTACAATGCAGCTTTGCCGGTACTTTCCGTTATTGTTGTCGCACTGATCGGGCTTTATGTTACGGGATCATCCGGCCTGGATCCCGCAGAAAGGGGCATACGGTCAATTATAGGAGAGGCCGATCCTTTTGCATCCCTGCTTTGGGCTTCGTTTACGGGCTGCGGCGTTGCTATTCTGCTTGTCGTGGCACAAGGTATATTATCCGTAAAAGAGTCCCTCGAAGCGTGGGTTGCCGGGCTTCAGTCCATGTTAATGGCTATTATCATTCTTGCTTTGGCGTGGGGGCTTGGAGAGGCCACCCAGGTTGTTGGCACAGGCACATTCCTCGCCTCACTGCTCGAAGATTCACTGCCCCTGGTGCTTTTGCCCGGACTGGTCTTTTTTATCGCTGCAGCAACGGCATTTGCCACGGGTACATCCTGGGGAACCATGGCTATTTTGTTTCCGGTGGTTGTGCCCCTGGCGGTGGCACTGGGTGCCGGTGTCGGTTTTGCAGGCGGCGAGCACTACGCCATTTTATTAGGATCCATCAGCTCTGTGATGGCAGGGGCCGTTTTTGGTGATCACTGCTCGCCTATTTCCGACACCACTGTTTTAAGTGCCATGTCTTCAGCCTGCGACCTTGTAGATCATGTAAGAACCCAGCTCCCTTACGCCCTGCTGGTGGCATTCGTGGCATTGGTGGTAGGTGAGATTCCGGCCGCCCTCGAATGGATGCATCCCGCCTGGGGTATTCTGATCGGAATCGTCATTCTCTATTTGGTTCTGAGGTTTTTCGGTGAAAATCCGGATCCACCCTCCGGCAGGGAAAAAGTTGCGGCAGAAACCGGGACTGCATGATACCGGCTTTGCTGCAACCGGTCTTTGCACCCAATTTGTATGACCTCGCGTGCATTAAAAGAGCGGATAAGGTGTTTCTTGCCGATACACACCAGTGGTCAAGAAAAGGGCGTGTTCACAGGGCGATGATTCGCACTCCGGGGGGCACCGCATATATTAATATCCCGGTAGTAACCGAAGACAGGAAAAAACCGATTCACATGGTGAGGATAGATCAGTCGGATGACTGGATTACACCTCTGCTCCGATCCCTGAGCTATAATTACAGAAATTCACGCTATTTCGATTTTTATGAGCCGGAAATCAGGGCAGATTTTCAAGCCGGCAAATCCTTTGAATACCTGCTTCCCTTTCTTTTGAGTTTGCGCTACAGGCTTTACAGGTATCTCGAAGTACCCTTTGAAAAGAAAGAGATATTGCTGAGCCGGTCAGAGGAATATCCCGATGATCCGGACGAACTGATTCGCACTCTTGGGGCCGGTAAACTGTTTCAGGAACATTCCAGCCGCCATTACATGAAACAGTCAGGTTTCAAGGTTGAGCTGGAATTCAATCATCCGGCCTATTATCAGCATTTCGAAGGGTTTAAAAAATATTGCTGTGCCTACGATCTGTTGTTCCAGATGGGCCCCGAAAGCTTTAAGATTCTGGATCAAATTTGAAGCGGGTTCATGGGTAAAAACCGGATCGTAAGTAAGTAAAACCTTTCCTATTAGTTTATAGCCGCCAGGATGCCCGATCTCAGATATGCGATATGCGATCTCTGATCTGGAGAAACTTCGCATATCTAAGCTCGTATATCTCCAATCGCATATCAAATACCGGGTATTTTACAGAACGCCATCGTGAAAAATCAATATGTACGGAGTACTTCAGTCAACTTTTCCGTTTTCACTTCTATCTCACCCCAATCTTATCAATTCGCAACACAGATATACGATATTCTTTACAAGATAAATTGCTGTATCATTACAGGAGTTCTTCAAAAATCTTATCTTACCGTTAAATTAATTAACCGATAAAAAAAATTAATCATGCCAAAAGTTGTATTGATACCGGGAGATGGTATCGGACCTGAAATATCAGCATCCGTAAAAAAAATATTAAATGCTGCAGGAGCAGACATTGAGTGGGTAGAATGCCTGGCAGGAGAAACGGCACAGAAAGAATTGGGAAATCCCATTCCACAGGAAACGGTAGACGCAATTACCGAGCATAAAATTGCAATGAAAGGTCCGCTTACCACTCCCGTAGGTTCGGGATTCAGGTCTGTAAATGTGAGCCTGAGGCAAAAATTTGACCTATACAGCAACATACGGCCTGCCAAATCGATTCCCAATATTGCCACGCCGTTCCTGGATGTGGATCTAATTATGTTCAGGGAAAACACACAAGGACTGTACATCGGAAAAGAAAAATGGGTGGATGAAGAGCACGAACACGCTGAAAGCATTGCCGTTGTAACGAGAGATGCAAGCGAACGGATTATCAGGGCGGCTTTTGAGTATGCAGTTAAACAAAACAGGAAGAAAGTGACGCTGGTTCATAAAGCCAATATCCTGAAGCTGACTACCGGCCTGTTTTTGAAAATCGGGCAGGAGATAGCCGAAGAGTACCCGGATATTAATTTTGAAGACCTCATTGTTGACAACATGGCGATGCAAATGGTTATGAGGCCGCAACAGTTTGATGTGATAGTTACCACCAACCTTTTCGGCGACATCCTTTCGGATCTCGCTGCCGGACTCGTAGGCGGGCTTGGAGTTACAGGTGCAGCCAATATCGGTGATGAAGCTGCCATGTTTGAAGCCGTGCACGGGTCTGCACCCGATATTGCGGGTAAAAATCTCGCCAATCCGATAGCCCTGCTTTTTTCAGCGCTCATGATGCTTGAATATCTCGGCCAAAGCCGTGTTGCGACTCATATCCGGGCAGCTATGTATGCCGTGTTGCAGGATCAGAAATATGTCTGCACACCCGACATCGGCGGCAGCGGCAATACGGCCACATTCACCGAAGCTGTTTGCCACGCACTCGAGTAACAGCAGATAATTTGACTTCAAGCTTTACCGGTGAACGCCTGTATCGCAAAAAGTGAATAGATACAAAAAGAGAGCAAGAATAAACTGCGCACTTGGCGGATTCATTGCGTTCTCAACGTGAAACAAAATAGCAAGTTCACTGTTCCAACAAAGGATTTTTATTTGCTGATATGCAATAAATTATATGCTCAACAGATTTTAAATTTCTTTAAAATCAACCTGACGCGAATGGGTATCGAGCAGGGCAACCATCGCATCATTTTCAAAACCGTGGACACTCCCCGGGTTGATAGAAACCGTATTTCCAATTGTATCAAGCCTCTGCTCATGAGTGTGGCCTGAAATCACAAAATCATACTTCCCGGATTTTTCGAGGCTTTCTGTTATTGCAGGATAGGTGCCATGGTAAACGGCTATAAACTTGCGGTCAGTTTCAAATTCATAAAACTCTCCGTGCAGCGTTGCATCAATTTCCCTGAATTTTTCCATTAAAAGATATTTGTCTCCGTCATTATTACCGAAAATGCCGTGAAGGTTAAGTCCCTTGAAATGTTGAATGGTAAAAGGGCTGCAGTAATCACCGGCGTGAATCACTTTATCTGCCTTTGCATTCTGGAACAGCTTAACAGCCTTTTTTATATGAGGAACGTGGTCGTGAGAATCGGAAATGAGTCCAATAAGCATAATTCGAATATCGGTTTTTTTTGAAAGTACAATTTACTAACATAAGCGCACCACCAACTATTATAATCAAATGATAAAATCTATGGAAAAATATTTGCTTAGCCTCGTTTTGCTGGTTTCATCGGTGGCTTGTTCAAAAGATCAGGAAGATCAATCGGTTAATAGCCGGCCTGATTTCGAATCGATTACGGTTTACGATACAGAGAAGAGATTTTCCATATCTGAGTTTGATGACGGCCAATTTTTTGCTTCGGTTGTCAGTGTTTTTTCGGGGAATGATGATACGATCTTTGCACTTGACACGAGAGCTTTAAAAATTTATATGTTTGCCCCCGATGGAAACTATCTTGGTTATATTGGAGGAGAGGGAGAAGGCCCGGGCGAATTCAAGCGAATGGGTTCAATTTCTCTCATATCACCGGATACTTTTTCCGTGATGGATTGGGAATTGGCCCGGATTACTCTTTTTTCTAAACGAAATGGCACATGGGAAGCGGTAGAATATTTCGATCGTCCAAGCGGCTCTCGTGAATACGGATCCGAAATCTATTTTAACTTCAACAATTTATATCCGCGTAAAAATGGTTATATAGCGCGGTTTCAAAGTTCATTTACACCGGTTGATACGGCAACCCATAGCTTTGCCTATTACATTTTGATGGATGAGGAACTAAACCCTGTAGATGAAACCGAATACGGAATGCAACTGGTATCCAAAGTTTATGTAGTCCGCAACCGGGGACGATCATTGAGTATGACATCTGTTCCCCAGGCACACAGCAGGATTTATGATTTTACCTATGATGGACGTGAAGTAAGCTCATGGACGGGAGACAATCTTATTACTGTGCGGCACATTGCAAGCGGCGACTCTGTAGCATTTGAATTTCCATCAAAACGAGTTCCTGTTACGGAAGATGAGAAAAATGAAATTGCCGAAAACCGCGTTCCAAATCCGGGCAGCAGCCCATTTACAAGAGAAGGCTTTAAAGAAAAAATTCCCGATTATAAATCTCTCGCCAGGCAGCTTTTGGCAGATGATAAAAACCGGATATGGGTACTTATCCATCCTTTTCAGGAAGGTGACCCGGAATGGCTGATTTACAGTACGGATGGAAAATTGCTTGGCGCGGCAAATCATCCCGGAGGCAGGGTTACTCAAATCAGAGATAACCGGATGTATGTTATCGATTCATCCGGTGACGTTGAGCCTTCATTTGGTGTTTATGACCTGGTTCAATCGGATTCTTGAATTTACACTATCATTGGTTAATAAATTCAATCAAAGCTGGATCCTTTAAATCAGGAAAGAGAACAAAACATCTAAACCAAAGCGATCACGGTGAATTCACAACGAACACGGCGGGTTGAAAGCTTTTCCAATCTCTAATCATTTTTAAATGATTAAAAGATTTTTTAAATATTTTTGTAAGGAATGGATATTTTTTCATTCATACTGCTACAACCTCTAACATAATTTTTAGAATGATGAATAATCATGAAAATTGGGATCAATTCAATGATGAAAATAATGAACCGGAAATCTGGGATGAATACCGGTGGGAAGAGTTTATGCAGGAGTCGGATAAGCGAACAGAGCAGTACATGCTGCTTGTGGAAAAGTACAAAGATCACCCCGACCGCAAACGCCTGATTGCAATCGAAATGGGCTGGGACCACATAGCTGATGAAATGGATGAAGAAGAGGATTGGCTGAATCTGACAGATGAATTCATTATCGATGATTCTGAAGAAGGCGAAGAGTGGAAACGCGGAACTATATACGAAGATCCGTTTGAATTTGATGATTTTGAAAACTTTCCGCTTTACCAAAAAGCTCAGCAGTTTACACTCGATGCAATTGACCTGATAGACAACCGATTTGACAATCCGGAAGATAAATCAATACATGCGTTTGCTGCCTCGGTTATACTTCCGCCGGCAAAAATTGCAGGTGGTTTCGGATTCGGTTTTGATATTGAAAGCCTTGGCGGCAACATAGCAAACAACAAAAGAGGCCTTGCAGCCGCAAACCGGATGCTGAGTGCTCTTACAGAACTTCGCGAAAAGGAACTACTTGATCGAAAGACATTTCAGGATCTTTACAGCCGCGGAAAAGAAGTCCGTGATGAACTTGCCATCTATATTGTTGAATTAAGGGAAAGGTTCCGGAAGAACCTTCCCTGATTGTGTTCAATTATCTGTAATAATGGTCTTTGCATTTTAACTGAAAAGATCTTGTACTATTGGAATTGATCTTGCTTTTTTTCCATCAAAACGGCCACCTGATATTCAAGCCTCTTCATTTCACGAAGTACGGAGTTTTTGTCCATCTGCATCCAGTGCCACATCTTGATCATGGAAGCGAACATTAGCGCGAGAAACATAGCCATGCCATACTGGATTATTTCCACAGATTCATTCAGAGTGAAGGCCTGGTAGCCACAATAAAAAGCAATGGCTACTACTATGAAATTTACTATCAACATTGCTATTGCGATCCAGCCGAATTTGCCCCTGTATATTTCTCCCAGGCTTCGGAAAAGTCCGGACTCATCCAGGTTGCGGTAAAACTCCGCTTCATCTTTGCTCAGTGATTCTGTAATCAGTTTGTCGATTTCTTCTTTTTTCATTGTGTTTCCTCATTTATTGATTTAATGATACTCTTCAGTTTTTCGCGGGCATGATACAACCGCGATTTTACGGTTCCTTCCGGTACATCCAGCGCATCGCTGATTTCAAGAAGGCTCAGGTTGTCCAGGTAAAACATCCGGAGGACCATCCGCTGGGTGGCCGGGAGATCCATTAATCCGGCGCGAATACTTTCCATTTCATTAACCGGTTGGGTACTATCATCCACCTCTTCGGTTTTTGCAGTTTCTGCTTTCAGTACCTGGGCCCTTTTACGCATTCGCTGTTGTTCACGAATCCAGTCGACGGACCTTCTTTTGACGATTGTGTGTGCCCAGGCTTCAAAGCTGATTTTCAGGCTCAGCTCCGGAAGCTTCTGAATGATGTCAATCC
>CAYPZI010000026.1:0-29590 GCA_964415185.1 uncultured Balneolaceae bacterium
CGTTAGATAAATAGAAGCAACTCCGAGATAAAACTTTGCGGGTTTACAGTTGACACAATACTAGGATAAAACAACTTTAGATATTTCGAAATAACTCACTCAAGCACAAACCGGAATGTAATCCTGCCCCACTGCGGCTCCTGGGGTGCGCCGGACGGAAGCCTTGAAAACCGCCAGCTCCTGAGCGTACTGTAAACCTGGCTTTCCAGTTCGGGGTTCATCTTTCTAATGGGAAATATCCTTCCGATCGATCCATCCGGATGCACTTCAAACCTGACTGTTATCGTCGCTTCAACATCGGCCGTATTTTCCGGCAGCGGCTGTATCATGGGATCTCGTTCAAGATCACCTTCCCATCGAAGGTCATAGGGAGCTGACTTTTCTTCATCGGTTCCCGTTCCCTGGTCTACATTCATATCACCGCTGCTGCCATCTTCATCTCCACTGCTTTCAACGCCCTCTCTTACCTCGGCGTCCTCTTCTACTTTTGGAGGAGCTGCTTCCTCATTACTCTCTTCTGCCTGTTCTTTTTCAGGCTCGATTTTTTCCGTTTCAGGTGTTTCAATAACCTCATCGTCTTCAATCTCCTCCTGCTGTTCGGAAAGTTCAACCGGCTTCACCACTTCGTCCACCTCTTCTTTTACTTCTTCTTTCGGCGTAACCACTTCAGGTTTCGGGTCTTCGGGCGGGGTTTCTGAGGGTACCGGCCGGGTTGCCACTTCTTCCTGTTTAACTTCAGACCGCTCTGCAACGGTTCCGGTTTGATATTCTCCAAGCGTTACCTCGATAAATGACGGTCGGGTATCAAGGTTCATATCGAATGTATAGAGAAGTGCTATAATCAACAGTACGAGATGGATCCCGCCAGTAACGGCAAATCCGAACTTGTCTTCCTCCTCGACATCAAAATATGCAAACAAGCGGTCAAACATCTTTTTAGCCTGAATCCCTTTCCGTTGCCATTACAATTCGCATGTTTAAAGCCTTACCGATATTCATCACATTGACAGCATCATCAACTTTGGCATCTTTATCTGCCCGGATAACGAGTGTCCCTTGTGGTTTGTTTTGATAAGCTTCCCTGATCGCAGCCGGTAGTGATGTTCTTGCAATTTGTTCACCATCTACAAAAAAGGTTCCGTCCGGAGTGATGGCAACGGATATGTGGCGGGTATCCGTAGTGGTACCGGCCTCTGCACGCGGAATATTCACACGTATTCCGAAATTTGTTACAAACGATGAAGTAAGCAGAAAAAAGATCAGCAAAAGCAAAATAATATCGGTCAGTGACGACTGCGAAAAGAGCGTAAGCGGCTCCAGTTTTTTGCTTCCTCTTCTGAAATCCATTATGCATTCACCTCGCTGCGTTTTTTATGACTGGGTGATTGAAGCAGTTCGATAAAATCGGTTGATGCATTTTCAAATTCGAAAATCTGCCGGTTGATTTTACCCTGCAGAAAATTGTAAAAACCGTAAGCAATAATCCCGACAATCAATCCGGTAGCAGTTGTGATCAATGCTTCCCAGATGCCGCCGGCCAACACACTGGGGTTTACATTACCCTGAAGGGCCTGGATATCCATAAATGCCCGGATCATACCGGTAACCGTGCCTGTAAACCCTACCAGCGGGGCAACACCGGCAATGGTAGCCAGCCAGTTCATCCGCTTTTCGAGTTGAAAAATTTCTTTTTTTCCTGCATGTTCAATAGCATCCTCAATGTCACGTATGGGTTTTCCTAACCTGCGGATGCCTGCTTTTAAAATTCTCGGGAGTGGTTTGTTAATATCATCACAATAACGTATTGCCCTTTGCTGGTCGCCCGACTTCAGCATCATTTCAATGGAGTTCAATAACGACTGAATATCCATATTTGAGTTATTAAGCGTTCTCCATCGTTCGGCAATCACATAAATTGCAAGAATGGAAAGCAAGAAGAGGGGAATCATTAAAATACCGCCCTGGGAAAGCACCTCAAAAAATGACATCTGGGATTCTTCTGCCAAAATTTGTGCAAGTGAATCGACAGCTCCATCTTCTGTAGTTTGTAATAGAAAATACTGTAACTTAAGCATGATTATTTAATATGTAGATGATTTTATTGTATTCTTTGTATGAAGTGGTTTGTATTGTAGGGTTCAGGCAAGCCGGCAGCAGTCTCCGATGCAATATCCCTGTTTTCAAATTGGCCGAGACCAATCCGCCAAACAGTTCCCCGGTCCTGTATGTTTCGTGCAAAAATCATCGCACGATACCCTTCATTTCTCAGCTCTTCCATCACTTCGATGGCCCGGCTTTCTTCGGTTAAGGAGTGAACAACTATTGTGAAACCGCTGCTTATCGATTCATTTACCGTTCCGGTTAAACCGTACACATCCGGACTGCCATTTTCAACGGATGCAGGATCAGAATCATTGTCATTCTGAGCTCCGGATTCATCCTGGACCTGGTTTTCTGCGCCGGAGTCTGTTTCTGTTTCATCTTCAACTGTACTTTCTGCGCCGGCAGCTTCAGTTTCCCCGGCTTCCGTTTGTTCTGATCCCGAAGTCTCCTCAGCCGGATCCTCACCTGCTTGCGAGTTCTGCCCGTTCCTGCGCAAATCTTGCTGAGCAACATCTGAAGAAGTATTAATACCGGTTTGAGGCTGAGTCAGATCGGTAACTACAAAATAGCCCACTACAATGATCAGGAAAACAGTAACACTTACGATTATTGTATTAATCGGAATACCCTGTTCTTGTTCCTTATTTTTATAGGACTTTTTTGCGTAAGAAGATTTTTTCTTAGTTGCAGATGGTTGTCCGGTTTTTTTTGTCCCGGCAGCTAACCGGGATTCAGGTTTCTTTTCTACCGTCTCTTTTTTATCACCGGAATCAATGGCCTCGCTTTCTGATTTTTCCGGCTCTTTTCCGGTCTCATCCTCATCAAGATTAAATGGGTCATCCTCTGCCGCAAAGATATCTTCTTCTTTTCCGGATTCTTCTTCGGTTTCTTCTGATTCGTCTTTCAGTGAATCAAACGCACTTCCGATCAAATCAGCAAACCTGTCGTCTTTTTTAGGTTCTTTCTTTTCGGAGGCCTGGATTTCCTGCTTTTCTTTTTCCGGTTCTTTAGCGTCATCCGGGCTAGCCTCTTTATCTTCTGCTTCAGTTTCAGTCTCTTTTTCTTCCTTTTCGGCTGAGAGCTCTCCGGCTTTTTCATCAGCCGGCTCATCCTTTTCCCCGGCTTCGAATTTGTTTTCTTCTGCTTGCGGCTCCTCTTCAGCAGTGTCCCCTTCTTTTCCGGCAATCAGTTCATCTTCAATAGATTCTTCTTCTTTATCCTCTACAGTTTTTTCTGCAGGTTCTTTTCCATTTTCAACGCCCCAGATATCTTCGTCTTCCACCTCTTCACCGATATCGGTAACTTCTTCTTCAGAGAGAATTTCATCAAGCTCCTCCTCAGGCACACCTTCCTGCACCTCAATCGGTTCCATTCCGGAATATTTAAAATTTACTTCGGTTTTAAACTCTTCCGAAGGGTCAAATTTTAAATCCCCGACTTCCGAATAATAAAACAATCCGAATCCTTTCACTTCAAGAGCTTTTCCTCTGTCTGCTGCATCTTTTATTCTGCTTACAAGTTCTTCAAGCTGCTTTTCAACGGATTTTTTATCCAACCCTGTTTTTACTACCAGCAGTTCAACTAACTGTTGTTTTTCTATTTTCATGGCTTTCCCTTTATTTCCGATCTGAATGTTACATTGTCACGCGGTGGCAACAGTACTATCCGGCCATTTTCATACTTCTTTTGACGCTGATTTTGATGCACTTTTTCGAAACGGCCAAACCCGTCAATTCGAACCGTATTATTGCTTATGAGTTCTTCGCGAATCGTTTCTTTTAAAGCGTTTAAAAAAAATTTCTCCATTTTCACAACTTAAAATAAAATAGTTACACCGGCTACTGCCTGAAACTCCCTTTCTTCGTAGCCCTGCCACACTTCATATTCCTGGTTAAGCAGGTTCACAATCTTACCATAAACACCGACCCAGCTATTAACCTGTAGTTCCAGCCTGGTTCCAAGCAGGAAATACGAATCCAGATCGGGACCTGCAGGATTTTCCCGGGAACCCGTAAATTCGCCCCACCCTTCAAATACAATCCGGTCAACCGGTTTAAACGTCAGGGCACTGCGAATACTCACGGATTCCTCGAACGGAATGTCACGATTGTCCGATAATCTGGGCCTTCTCCAGTGTCCTTCGGCGTCAAGCCAAAATACATTATTTATCAATTGCTGGCTAACTCCGGCAAAAATTCTTAAATCGGTAGCATCCTGGAAGTTAAGAGTATAAAATGTATCGAAAGTTTCTATAAATGACTGGTCGGTCATCCTGGTAAAAAATGCCCTGTTTTCGATGTCACTGTAACTCACACCACCGCGCACCTTGGTGCCATGCACGGGTTCGACAATCAATTCGCCCAAAAACTCGAGTGTATAACTGTGCTGCAACTCGGTATTTTGAATCAAAAAACGGTTTTCACGGTGGAAATCCATCAGGCTGTGATGGTCCGGGGTACCGCTTACACTGCCTCTTAATTTGAAACCGTTAAAAAGTGTGTGAGTAACTCCCAGCCTGGGTGCAAGGTAAAATGTTGAATTATCCACGGCATCTTTAACATGGTAGACACCCACATCGGCCCTGATGTCGGTTTTATAATTAAAAAGCCTTTGATAACTTCCCCTGACCCCTGCCACATTCCATGCTTCCGACCCGCCGGTTATCGTCTGATCCACACTGCCAAATTCTACATCGGCATAGACGGAAAAGGTTTCGTTGATGCGGTTGCCTGCCCAGGTTTTTCGCCCGTCTATTCTTATTCCCCATTCGTCACCGTCTGTATTTGAAAGAAGCGGGCCGGTCGTCGTTTCAAGATTATTGACGAAACCGTCCAGATTAACTTCGAGGCCTTCAATGCTATTATCGTCATGTTTCACTCTTGCTTTGAAATTAACACCGTCAAATTCATTTCTGGGTGTTGCAAAATCCGGAGTGTTTAATCCCTGTATTTCCGGCAAATGGTTAAAATCATTAAAATATCCTACACGGGTTTCAAGAAGTGTCTTGTTTGTGATCCTGCCCAGGTATTTTACCTCGCCATTGAAAAAGCGGAAAGAGCTTTCCTGATTATCCAAATGACCATTTGTTGAGTTGAAGTCTGCGCTTGCCGAGATCCAGTTACGGTCATTAATTCCTGTCATCAGGTACAATTCCGATTCGGGCGAGGTGTAATTTCCAAAACCGCCGGAAAGGTATCCCGTGTTTGAACCTGCTAAAGGCAGCAGATCCCGGCTGGGGGGCTCCGGCCTGCTGAGCATGGCTACGGGAAGGGAAGCCATTACCTGCTTGTAGGATTCAATAAAAGGCATTCTGTTCCGATCAAGCTGAAAAACACGCGGCCTTGGGTTCATTCCAAGAATAGGCTGACGCCTTAATCCCGGAAACCGCGCCTGGAACTGGCTTCGAATTTCAATATCCTGGGGATCGATTTCCGGCAGCAGGGATTGCTGTGCCTGTTGTTGTTGCTCGTTATTATCCTGTGCAAAACCGGGCTCTGCTCTCGCAAACATAAATAAAAGCATCGCCAGCAAGGGTGCAAAATATTTCATTGATAGTTGTAGACGCATTTTTGGGGTTTACTAAAGGTATGAATTTTATGCAAAAGGACACTATTACATATAGAAAAAAATTTTAATTTCAAAACCAGGCTTTCAAATACAACTTTATTGATGATCAGAGCCTGTTTTTTCAGACAGCATATATTTATCTGCCAAGAGTGAAAGGGGCGCTGATATAAAAATCAATAACAGCATCCCCGCATGTGTGAGCGTTGCATAGGCAAGCCCGGTAACTGGCGGCACACCATACACAATCCACAAAGCCTGCTGTACAAAAAGATGATAACTCCCAAGTCCGGCCGGCGTTGGGACGGTAATACCGATAGAAGCAATAGTGGTAATAACCACTGCACTTGCAAAATTTAGATTGTATTCCGAAGGCAGATCAAACATGTAAAACGGGAGATAGGTCATTATCACATAAGCCGTCCAGATCGATAACGTATAAAATATAAACAACGGCCAGCTCTGAATGTTTCTGACAGATATCATCCCTGCTCCGAATGATCGTGCCACCGATACGATTTTGATCAATACCGGATTCTTTAGCTCACTTTTCCGCTCTATCGATAAAAGAATCCTGTAAAAAAACAGGATCGCCACAAAAATTAGGAATAAAACAAACGGTACCAGTGCATAATGATACCAGAGCCACTGTTCTGTGCCAAAAATTTTGAGTATCAGCCCGGTGTCTTTAACTATAAAAATTATTGTGATGACAAAAATGACAAGCATGGAAATCACATCAATCAGCCTTTCAAGTACGATTGTCCCCACCAGGTTGCTTTTGCTCAGGCCATAACGTCTTGCCACATAAACCGGGCGTGTGATTTCACCCAGGCGGGGAACCAGGTTGTTAAAAAAGTAACCCGACATGACACCGGCAAAGAGGGAGCTCTTCCGGATATTCCATTCTGCCGGGAGCAGCAGGTTCCATCTTTCGGCACGGATATAATGGCTTCCGAGTGTGAATACGGCAAACGGCAGGACCCACCAAAGAGAGGCCGATTGAAGTTGCTGCCATAAATCGCGCAGCGGGATATTGCGAATTGCCAACCAAAAAAATAACCCGGCCACAATCAGTGATACAAGGATATTCAGGATTCTTTTGGTCATTGGCTCTCGTATCGAAGGTCAATTACCTCGGCCGTTTCCGGCACCTGTATTTCGAATATCCTGTTTCTGTCTGAATAACTGATAAACTTGCCGTTACCAAACGATGTGGTTATGACATTTCCGGCCTGGTCCGTGGCATTTATTTCTACAGGAAGGCCGCTTTCGTTCAGGTTGATGGATACCTCATCAAAAACCGAAAAGGGGTCATCCGATGACAGCTCGATGATTGTCCCGCCACCCTGTATTTCAATTTGCTTAACCGAATACGTCTCATCCACTCCCTGAAGCATCCTTGATGGGGCATAATCATCTTCATCCTCAATATAGCGGCTTATAATCAACCTGTTCCGCGCTCTGTTATAAACCCTCGAAAGCTCACCGTCAACAACCATAATTTGGTTATCGGCTTCAATCCTGTAGCTGTTTTCACCGATCCATATTTTGCCATTCGTTGTCGTTTCTTCTCCTGTAAATGAATCCATCAGAAGGTGAGTAAAATCGGATGAAAAAACCGAACCGGATTTAAAACGTTCCTTCAGTGCGTCTAACGCAGGCGACTGTGCAGACAACTCCGAAAAACCCGTCAATGCCAACAGGCAAATTAATACCGGAATTCTTTTATATGTTGAGTTCACCGAAAATCTCATCAAGTTCTTCCTCTTCTTCTATTAAAACATCACGGGCTGTGCTGCCCTGGTAGGGGCCAACCACGCCTGCATTGTAGAGCTGATCAATAATTCTGCCTGCCCGGTTATACCCTATTTTCAGTTTGCGCTGCAACAGTGACACAGAACCCTGCTGATGCAAAACAACCACTTTGGCAGCATCTTTGAACAGTTCATCGATATCTTCAAGCGGATCGGGAATGCCCGATTCTTCATCTTCAACTACCGGCAGGTGAAAAGGTTGCCTGTATCCGCGCTGGTTACCGATAAAGGCCGTTATCCGTTCCACTTCTTCGGTTGATACAAAAGCGTTCTGAATCCGTGTCATGCCTGCACCGCTTGAAAAAAGCATATCACCGCGCCCGATCAACTGATCGGCACCGCCTGTATCCAGGATGGTTCTTGAATCGACTTTAGAAGCAACCTGGTATGCGATTCTTGCAGGAAAATTGGCTTTTATTGTGCCTGTAATTACATTCACCGACGGGCGCTGGGTAGCCACCACAAGGTGAATTCCGATTGCACGTGCCAGTTGGGCAAGCCTTGCGATCGGTTCCTCAATTTTTTTACCTGCTGTCATCATCAGGTCTGCAAGCTCATCAATAATTACTACGATATAAGGCAGATGGCGATGGCCAAGCTCTTCATCAAGTTCTCCGTTATCGAACTTTTCATTGTACGATTTAATATCACGCACCATAGCCATCTTCAGGAGGTCATACCGTTCATCCATTTCCATTGTCACACTTTCAAGCGTCTCAAGAACCGTTGAAGTGTCTGTCACAATCGGCTCTTCGGCCCCCGGAAGCGTAGCCAGAAAATGGCTTTGTATATTCCGGTACAGTGAAAGTTCAATTTTTTTCGGATCGACCAGAATAAACTTCAAATCATCCGGATGACACTTGTAGAGCAGGCATGTAATGATTGTATTGATACCGACCGATTTACCCGATCCTGTTGCGCCGGCAATCAGGAGGTGGGGCATCCGGGTAAGATCAACCATAAAAACATCATTTTCGATGGTTTTGCCAAATGCCACAGGCAGCTCATAGTCTGTTTCTACAAATTTTCGCGTATTAATAACCGATTTTATGTAAACCGTTTCCCTTGTTCCGTTAGGCACTTCAATGCCGACCGCAGCCCGTCCCGGAATGGGAGCAATAATCCGTAGCCCGTGAGCCGCTGTTGCCATCTTGAGGTCATTGGCATAACTCTCAATCTTGCTGATTTTAACTTCCGGAGCCGGATCCAGTTCGTAAAGGGTAACCGTGGGACCCACAATTGCATTGATGGCCCGGATCTCGATTTTGTGTCTTTTCAGCTTATCCAGGATAATCCGTTTGTTCTCTTTAATCTCTTCGAGATCCACTTCATTGCCCTCATTCGGCGGTTTATCAAGCAGGTCGATTCCCGGAAATTTGTATTTGATTTCAGGAAGTTCTCTTGCTTTATCGCGATTTAAGCGGTCAAGCTCTTTGTGGCCGGCTTCTTCATCGCCTTCGCCAATAAACACGGATATCTCTACATCCTCATCTTCTTCGTTCACGTTTTCGACTTCTGAATCTGACGTTTTTTTATCGAGTATCGCTCTTGGGGGACGTTTTTCCAGCTCTTTTTCTTCTTCAAGGTCTTTGTGAATTCTTTGCTTGTCCTCTTCCTGCGACCGGTCTACAATTTCATCAATCGAGCCGGTTTCGGCTTCTTTTCCATTACCATTTATTATTTCAAACTCGCGCTTCTGCTCCTCTTCCGCTTTTTGCTGCTGCCTGATTTTTTGCTTTTCTTCCCTGCGGCGTAACCGGCTGTCTTTTGCTTCCTGAAATTTCTGCTTCAGATCTTCAAATATTTTCTTGGTACGGTCGACGGTTTTCTGCAAATCACGGTCAACCAGTGCCAATCCTGTTATCACGATTAAAATAAATAGTATGGCAATTGAACCGATCCCGGTTATATTTTGCAGAATACGTGCAACCGCCACGCCGGAATTTCCACTCCATGCCGCTGATTCCCATTCAAAGCGGTTGTGAAACCAGCCGATGGTTGCTGAAAGCAGAATCATTGCCCAGATCCCAAAACTCACAGGCCAAATCAGTTGTGATAGGTTCATGGTTCTGAATACATACCATCCGAAAACAAAAACAAGAACCGCTAAAATCACACTTGAATAACCGAATAATACATGTACAAAGAGAAATGAAATATGAGCACCCAGAACTCCCAGCCAATTGCTGACCCGCAGGGCCGGACTTTTATCAAGAGTAAACAGTGATTCTGCAGGAAGAGATTTTACTATTCCGTAATCCTCAGGGTGATAGGTAATAATACTCAGCAAAAGCAGTGAGGCAATTCCCATCAGCAGAATGCCAGCAATTTCCATTTTCCGGGTATAAGTGATTCCACTCAAAAAACCCGGTGTTTTTCGTTTATTTGCCATATTTATTGGTAATTATACCGTCTTTTAAAACCGGCAGCACATCTGTAGTATTATGCTGACAGCAGTAAATCGTATCATCATCGCCTGCAATATGTTTCAGCCTGACGGCGTGATTTGAATTCGTGATAGTAGATTCAATATCATGGCCATATTTTTCATGCAATCCAAATGCCACTTTAGCACCGTCACGAGCCTCGGCAAGCAGATTTCCATCAAAAAGATCATGCACGATTTTGCCGGCCAGCAACATGTCTTCAAGAGCCATTCGGCCTTGCCAGCCGGCACACACCAAAACTATTTCCTGCTCCGTACTTTTCAATTCATCAATCACCTTGTCAACATTCAAAAATGCCGCTATAAAGACCGAAGACGAATTTACCGACTTTTTAATTGCCTTAGTTCCGTTGGTTGTCTTGAATATAAGTGTTTTACCTGCAACTACATCCCTGCTGTACTCAAAAGGAGAATTTCCGAGATCGTAGCCCTGAATTTTTTTCCCGTCTTTTTCTCCGCAAAGCAGGTAATTGTCAGAGTCAACGCCCTGGGCTATTTTGCTCGCTTCGGCCATGTCATCAACAGGAATTACACCTTTCGCACCATTTTGAATTGCAGTGATAATTGTAGATGTAGCCCGGAGAACATCAATTACAATCACAACCTTGTTTCGCAACTCTTCTTCGTGAAAAGACTGTGCCGAAAAAAAAACGTCCAGGCTGCTGTAATTTTTCATAATCATCACAAATCTAACAAAAATTAACGGTCAATAAAGGGTGGTTTTCTTACTACGGCAGGTTTCAGTTTGTTTCGAATGGATATAAATATTTGATTTTCCTCATTAGCATGATTCATATCAACATATCCCATCCCGATTCCCTTATCAAGTGTTACCGATTGTGAACCGCTTGTTACAAACCCGGTCACAACACCTTTTGAATCACAAATATCGTAATCTTTCCGGGGCACCTGTTTGTCTTCGACCATTACAAATCCCACCAGTTTTCTCTCCAGCCCTTTTTCTTTCTGCTCAACCAGTGCTTTTTTACCGATAAAATCCTCTTTATCCAGTTTGGTCAGCCATCCAAGTTTTGCTTCAAGTGGGGTGGTTTCGGCTGTTATATCGTTTCCGTAAAGTGCAAAACCCATCTCAAGCCTCAGGGTATCTCTTGCTCCCAGCCCGGCAGGCTCCAGTCCGGATTCACTGCCGGATTCCATTATAGAATCCCAAATGGCTTCGGCATCTGAAGTTTCCGTATCAATATAAAGTTCAAAGCCTTTTTCACCGGTATAACCGGTCGCAGAGATAATCACATCATCTTCACCTGCCACAACACCGGTTTCAAATGAGTAGAAACCGATATCTGCCACATTTTTCTTTGTCAGCTTCTGAAGAATACCCAAAGAGTCAGGTCCCTGTAGTGCCAGAAGTGCAGTCTTGTCCGAAACATTTACCAGCTCAGCACCCGGACGGTTGTTTTTGTTAACCCAGTTCCAGTCTTTTTCGATATTCGCTGCATTCACAACCATCATGTAATGCTCCTTTTCAATCATGTAGATTATTAGGTCATCAACTATACCGCCGTCTTCATAACACATTACCGTATACTGGGCTTTGCCCGGATTTAATTTTGTGACATCATTCACAGTAAGATATTGCAGCAATGCTTTTGCCTCCGGGCCACAAACCAGAAATTCGCCCATGTGCGAAACATCAAACAGGCCGGCATGATTGCGAACAGCGGTATGTTCCGCTTTAATCCCCTTGTATTGTACAGGCATTTCAAAGCCGCCAAAATCAATCAGCCTGCCGCCCAATTCCCTGTGTTTTTGATAAAATGGAGTTCTCTTTAACATGATCCCGATTATTTAATTTAGAATATCAATTGAACAGCTTTAGTGACCTGATAAATACAGGCCCGGTGCCCGGCTTCGGTTTCGCCCGACGGGACAATATGGTTTACCGATGTAAATGAGTTCTTTATTTTTGTACTTTAACTTGTATCTCACATGGAAGGTAAGATTTTCTGATCACATATAAACGACCGCACGAAACTTAAGAAAGATTGAGATCGTTTAAAATAGCCGATCTAATTGGTATCTTTTAAAAAAACTTTAATCAGACTTCAATGAGCTTGAACAAAGAGCAGATAATTACAGCCCTTGCACATGTATTGCATCCAGGGTACAAAAAAGACCTGGTTACCCTTGATATGATCCAGGATCTTGTTAATCAGGATAAATACATTTCGTTTACACTCGAACTTCCTGAGAAAGACGATTCCCTTGCTAACCATCTCAAAGAAAAGTGCAGGGAAGCTATCCATAATTATATCGACAAGGAAGCGATTGTTGACATAACCACAGGTATCAATATTTCCAAAAAACGGCAACTTGATGGAGATGAAAACAGATCCGCACAGCCGAAACAGCAGGAACCGGTTTTGAAGGGCGTTAAAAATATCATCGCTGTTGCATCAGGTAAGGGAGGCGTGGGTAAATCAACCGTTGCAGCAAACCTTGCCGTTTCACTTGCCCGCGGCGGAGCTTCTGTTGGCCTGCTTGATACGGATATTTATGGTCCCAGCATTCCCACCATGTTTGGTGTTACCGAAAGGCCCAATATTACTACACAAAAAAAACTCGTGCCTATAGAAAAATGCGGCGTTAAACTTGTATCCATGGGCTTTTTGGTAGATCCTGACCAGGCTATGATCTGGCGGGGCCCTATGGTGACAAGCGCCGTTAAACAGTTTATGCAGGAGGTAGACTGGGGAGAACTGGATTACATGGTTCTTGACCTTCCGCCAGGCACGGGCGATATCCAGCTTACCATCGTCCAGACGGTACCGCTTACCGGCGCTGTGATTGTATCAACCCCACAAACTGTTGCCCTCGATGATGCGCGCAAGGGGGTTGCCATGTTTCAGAAGGTAGATGTGCCTGTTCTGGGAATCATTGAAAACATGGCTTATTTCATCCCTCCGGATATGCCTGAGAAAAAATATTACCTGTTCGGAAAACACGGAGCCCGCAAGCTTGCCTCAAAGCTTGAAGTTCCCTTTCTCGGCGAAATTCCCATCGTAGAAGAAATCAGAAAAACGGGTGATGAAGGCAAACCGGTAGTTGCTGCGAGTCCGGAATCAAAAACAGCCGAATCATTTATTGAGATCGGCCAGAGGGTTCAGCAGGCACTTGCAATTCGTAATAAAGAAAAAGAGGCGTCCAAAAAAATTGACATCAAATTTCGTCCCTGAAATGAAAAAAACAATCATGTGCAGCATCCTGCTTGCATTCATTTTTTCACCTCTCAGTGCCCTATACACGGTTACCGCCGGCCAGACATCAAATCAATCAACAACTCATTCAGGTACAAAGGTAGCAGGGACAAGAGTTGTACCGCCTTTCGTGATAAAAAATGAGGATGGTACCTACAGCGGACTTACCATCTCCCTGATGAACCATATTTCCTCGGAATTGGATCTAACTATTGAATACATGGAAGAAGATATTGCAGGGTTGCTTCAGGGAGTTGAAGACGGAACTCTTTTCGCTTCGGCCTCTGCTCTCTCCATTACCTCCGACAGGGAAGAAACAGTTGATTTTACCCATCCCTACTTCGTATCCGGCCTGGGTATTGCTGTCTCCTATCAACCTGTGGGATTGGTTGAGTCTGTTCTTGCAATATTTTCAGCTGATTTTTTGTGGGTTCTTTTTTTACTGGCTGTTCTACTGCTTTTCTGGGGGTTGC
The DNA here is from genome assembly GCA_964415185.1 of uncultured Balneolaceae bacterium. Lineage (GTDB taxonomy): Bacteria > Bacteroidota > Rhodothermia > Balneolales > Balneolaceae > CAYVBJ01. The sequence continues at coordinate 13,622 of CAYPZI010000026.1, forward strand.
TGGTCTGGCTATTCGAAAGAAAAGAAAACCGGGAAGAATTCGGAGGCTCAACGGTTGAAGGCATCGGAAACGGATTTTGGTGGGCGGCTGTAACCATGACCACCGTAGGGTATGGGGACAAATCACCCCGGACTCTCGGCGGCAGAATTATTGCCTTCGTCTGGATGTTTACAGCCATCATCGTAATATCGTTTTTTACAGCTTCAATTGCCTCAAGCCTTACGGTAAATCAACTCAGTTCAACCGTTAGCGGGCCACAGGATTTGCCGCAAGCCAGGGTGGGAACACTTCAAAACTCAGCCACAGAAACCTATTTACAAAACGAAAACATACCCTCTGTAAGCTTTGATACCATCGAAGAAGGACTGCAGGCAGTTACCGGCGATCAAATTGATGCGTTCGTACATGATGCCCCCATTATCCGTTACTATGTACAGCGCGATTACAAAAACAGTGTTCGCGTTCTGCCTGAAAGTTTTAACAAGCAATTTTACGGCATAGTCTTGCCATCCGAGAGTGAATATCGTGACCGGATAAACCGGATTATTCTTGATTACATCAAAACCAACGAGTGGAGTGAGCTTAAGTCAGAGTACATGGGAGAGGTAAATGATTAACATTTGGTTTATTAAAGCGGCCCGGATTAAAATCATATATCAATATTTATACCGACTCCGTCATGGCAACTGAAATTTTAAAGTTAGACCAGATTTACTTTTCGTACGGCGATGAAAAATTATTTGATGACTTCAGTTTTTCTGTTAACTCAGGAGAAACCATTGCTTTTAAGGGGGAATCAGGTACGGGAAAATCTACACTTCTTAGATTAATGATGGGATTTGAAACACCCGATGAAGGAACTGTTTACTTCCGGAATGAGCCGCTCCAAAACAACATAGTCAGGGAATTAAGAAAAGAAATGGCATGGTTGCCGCAAAACCTGAATATCGGCAGGGGAAATACGGCAAAGGTTATCGAATTTCCCTTCACTTTTAAGGCGAATAAGAATAAATATCCCGAAGATGATCTCATTCAGGAATTACTGAACGAACTTGGCCTGAGTACCGATATACTTGAAAAGGATTTCAGCCTGCTTTCAACCGGCCAGAGGCAACGGATAGGCATACTCATCTGTCATTTGCTTGAAAGGCCGCTTATATTTCTGGATGAACCGACCTCGGCCCTGGATAATGAATCTGCAAAAAAAGCTTTCAAGCTGCTTAAAAAAGATACAACCCGGACGATTATCTTCGTCTCACATGATCCCGTATGGCTGGAACATTGTGACCGTGTTATCGAAATTGTGCCGGTTACGGCTTCCTTGTAATCACATAAAAGAATAACCTATGGAAATCATTCAGCTTTCCTGGTGGCAGCTTGCTATCGGCTTTTTGAGCCTTTTGGCCCCTGCGGTCATATTATGGTGGTATAAAACCGGGCTGAACAGGAAGCTTGTCACTGCCACAATCCGGATGACTCTTCAACTGTTGTTTGTTGGCTACTATCTGGAATATTTGTTTGAGTACAATAATCCCTGGTTAAACCTCGCCTGGATTTTTGTAATGGTGGCCGTAGCCGATTTTGCAACTATCGACCGAAGCGAATTGAAGCGTTCCCGGAAACTGGTACTGCCTGTATTCGGCGCTACATTTTTCGGAATCATACTGATTGATCTCTATTTTCTCGAATTGGTTATTCAATTGCCCCGGTTTTTGGAGGCACAGTATGCAATACCCATTACCGGAATGGTACTGGGCAATTGTCTGCGAAGCAATGTAATCGGGATAAACGACTTTTACTATAACCTGAAAGAAAACCGTGAACAGTATCACTTCTTCCTTGCATCCGGAGCTCAAAGGTCGGAGGGGCTTTTTCCTTTTTACCAGCAGGCACTGAAACGCTCGGCAAACCCCACACTTGCAACCATGGCAACCATAGGTATTGTTTCACTGCCAGGCATGATGACCGGTCAAATTTTAGGTGGTATTTCTCCCATGACAGCCATCATGTACCAAATCATGATTATGCTTGCCATTTTTTCCGGAACCATACTTTCTGTTTTTTTGGCCATCAAATGGTCGAACAGATTTGTATTTTCAAAGAGGGATATGTTTGATGAGAATATCCTGAAAAAAAGTAACTGAGACAGATTGCATTATGACTGAAAAGGAAGTGAACGAAATTAAAGCACTGATAAAAAGTAAAATCAGCGAGACCGAAGAAGAAATTCTGGAACTTCAGGAACTGACCAAGCCGGTCTCTCCGGATAATGCTTACGGGCGTCTCTCACGAATGGATGCAATCAACAACAAGACGATCAATGAGGCAGCACTCCGGGAAAAAAAGCAGATTCTTAAAAAACTGGAACGTGCCGAAGAGCGTGCCTCAAAAGATGAACTGGGTACTTGCCTGAAATGCGGCGACGAAATACCATTCGGGCGGCTTAAAATTATGCCCTATACAACAAGATGTGTGAAATGCGCCCGTGCCTATTAATGTCATGTCAACCGTAAACCCGCTAAGTTTTATCTCAATATTCCGGCAACATACTCCAGAAATTTAATAGTATCCGGTTTCGGCGAGATATAAATTCGCCTTGGGGCTATCCTTTTCAGTTCTTTAGCTGTAGTCGGACCAATTGCAAAAATCCGCACTGAAAATCTCTCAAACCCGCCCGATTGTTGGTAAGCCTGTACGGCCGATGGGCTGAAAAACAGAACCGCCTCAAATGTATCATCCGGAAAATCCATCTTATTTAGTATCGTTTTATAAACTTCAACCCTGTAAATGGTTTTACCGGCATTTTTCAGTTTCGAACTCAAAACTCCCGTTGTCCGGTTCCCGGAGAAGTAGATAAATTCTGACGACAGATTTTCACTTAAAATAAGTTTTGCAAGGCCTTCCGATGTCTGCTTTTCCGGAACAGCGATCTCAGCTTCCGGCATTATTCTTTTTATTCCATCTGCTGTTTTATCTCCAACCACATAAATTCTTTGAGGAGCATTAATTTTTGCCGGTAAATCAATCTTTTCAAAAGCCCTGGCTGCATTTTTACTTGTAATGATCCAGGGCTTGTCAGGATTTTTTTTTACCAACTCAATCGCGTCATTTTCAAGATTGCGGAATTCTATTGAAATTGCAGGACAGACAAGTGGCTTCAATCCATGCGAGACAGCATAACTTGCTTGTTTATCGGACAAATGCCGTGTAACAAGAATTGGTTTTTTGCTTTTTTTCAGTGACATGAAATTTGAATATGTCAATCATTTGAAATGATCATGTATCGGTTATATCACCATTGCTTCTGATTTTTTCAGCAAGCCGTTCCTGGTCAAGAACACTCATATATTTTAGCGGATCCTTGTTGTTTTCAATCACATAGTCGGTAAGCATCTCCTTTACAATTTTCACCAGTTCGTTCTTCTTCCAGGGTTTTGCAATATAGTGTTGCAGTTTGGCTTCATTCACAGCCTTGACCGTTTCTCCGAGCCCTGCCTGGCCGGTTATCAGTACTTTCTTTACGGCTTTTGTTTCCTCATCGTTTTGCATGTCGATCAGCAGGTCAACCCCGTTTTGAGCCGGCAGAATATGATCGCAGAGTATGAGTCCGATTTCTTCTCCCTCACCAATTATATCCCTGATAATTTCCCTGGCTTCTTCGGCCGAATCAGCCATTTCTATTGGAAACTTCTTTTCAAATGATTCGATATCACGGACGATAGAATCCAAAACCTCGGGTTCATCTTCGACAACAAGGATGTATATATCTTTTTCCATAAAGGTATTGTAAGGTTAAATAATGTATGGCCAGTAAAAAAATGAAAAAATTAGGACTAGCAGAACTCCCGTAACTCCGACAATCAGTCCTGCAAGTGCCATATGACGGGTTTCGATTACACCTGTGCTAATGGCAACAGCATTGGGTGGAGTGGATATCGGCAGTACCATGGCAAAACTTGCACTCAGTGCAATTACAAGGCCTATCATCAGCATTCCGAACATTCCTTCAAAAACTCCTGAAAGAGCCATTGATATGGCAATCGGTATCAGGAGGGAAGCTGTAACGGTATTCGACAGAAAGTTTGACATCAGTAATGTAACAATTCCGAATGTGGTTAACAGGGCGAGTGACCCCAGTTGTTCCCAGCTTACAAGGCCTACCATCCATGACGCGAGCCCGGTATCTTTCAGGGCGATGCCGAGTGAAATACCGCCGGCGATCAGCCAAAGAACTTCCCAGGGAAGTTTTCTGATATCCTGTTTTTCAAAACTGTTTGAAAGTGTCAGAACAGCTACCGGTAAAAGTGCAACAATACCGCTTTTGATACCGTGATAACTTTCCGTTACCCACAGCAATACGGTAACTGCAAAAGTAACATAAAGCAAGCGAGCCGAGACCGAATTCAAAAGCTTTCCTTTCATATCAATCTCAACTTTATATGCCGAAGGCGGATATAGTTTTAAAAGTAAAAACCAGGTGAAGAGAATCATAATCAAAGTAAGAGGCAGGGCATAAACCATCCATTCACTGAACGTTATACCTTTTCCCGTTTGATTTAGTGCTGCTATCACCACGGCGTTGGGCGGTGTGCCGATGGGTGTGGCCATTCCACCTATGTTGGCGGCAAACGGTATGCAAAGAGCCATACTGATTCGCGCGGGATCGCCGGGCTGCAGGCCCGCTATGATCGGAATTACAACGGTTATCATCATGGCAGTCGTTGCCGTATTGCTCATAAATGCCGATAAAAGGCCGGTTACCAGCATCAAGCCAAGAATTATATATTTGGGATTACTGCCAAATGGCATCAGCAGTTTCCTGGTCATGTATTTATCAAAATTATACTTCACGGATGCATCCGCCAACACAAATCCACCCAAAAACAGAATAATTATCGGATTGGCAAGTGTGGAAAGAAAAACCGTATATGCCGTTGGATTATAATTTACTGCACTAAATGAACCATTGAATACCAATCCTTCCGCGCTCAACAGCACCACTTCGAGCAAAATAACGAGGATGGAGGTGGAGTAAATCGGGATCGTTTCAAACATCCAGAATACGGCTGCAAGTAAAAATATGCTCATAGCCAGGTGGCCTGCCAGGCTCAGTCCGGGAAATGTAACCAGCAGCGGCAACAAAAATCCGGCGATGCCTAAAATCAATCCTGCTAATTGAGTTTTTTTCATAATGTTTGAATGCGATCAATTAAAACAACGCCCGGATATTTGGAAATAACCAAGGTGCCATTCTTGTATAGACAAGTTCGGAAGTGATTGTGAATAAGCTGTTAATTTTTTCGCAACAATTGTAAATGATGGCCAATCATTCTATGTTATTATTAGTGAGTAAGCTATGGTCATCGGCCGGCTTCAAGTATTCATCGTTAACTTGCATTCGAGATCAAATCACCCGGTGACTTAAATATGATAACTAACTTATAAATCAAAAAAGACAGGAGAACAAGAAAATGAAACATTTAAAGTTTGAAAACGAAGATAATATGCCTGCCATCGGCCTGGGAACCTGGAAATCGGAACCGGGCAAAGTGGGCGCAGCGGTAGAAACGGCACTGGAAGCCGGTTACCGTCACATTGACTGCGCAGCCATCTATGGTAACGAAAAAGAAATCGGGGATGCCCTGCAGAAAATTTTTAAAAAAGGTTCTGTAAAAAGAGAAGACGTCTGGATTACATCCAAGCTCTGGAACAATGCTCACAGAAAGGAAGATGTGATTCCGGCACTGAAAAATACACTTTCGGATTTGCAGCTAAATTACCTGGATTTATATTTGATTCACTGGCCGGTAGCTTTTAAACCCGGCTTCGAGGGATTTCCTGAAAATGATGATGACTTTCTTTCATTGGATGAAGTGCCACTGGAAGATACCTGGAATGCCATGCTCGATGCCAAAAAACACGGGTTTATTAAACATGCAGGTGTATCCAATTTCAGCATAAAAAAACTGGAACAGCTTTTAAAAAATACGGGAACAACTCCTGAAGTTAACCAGGTTGAACTGCATCCTTACCTGCAGCAAGATGATTTGCTCGAATATTGTAAAGAAAACGGAATCCATGTAACGGCTTACTCTCCACTTGGAAGTACAGACCGGCCGGACGCCCTGAAGGCTGATGATGAGCCATCGCTGTTAGAAAATGAGACCATCAGAAAAATTGCAGCCAAGCACAATGCAACTCCTGCCCAGGTGCTGATTCGGTGGCACGTCGAAAGGGAAACCTCTGTTATTCCAAAATCAACGAATGCAGGCCGTATCCGTGAAAATTTACAAAGCACAGAGTTTTCACTTGATGAGGGAGATATGAACCAGATTGAATCGCTCGACAAGCACTTCCGTTACATAGATGGTAAATTCTTTGAGACAAAAAGCGATATGTACCGGAACATTTTTGATGATTAGTTACTTGGCTAAGCCCTCCAAGGTTTTAAAAACCTTGGAGGGCTTTTGGCCTCAAACCAGTCAGGCGAACGCCTGCTACAGTACGATCCGGGGGTATAAAAATATATGACCTATTTCTCATTTTTTTTACGCAAATTATAACAGGGGACATAAATGGATTAAGAGCTTAATTTCAAATTTAATGGAGTGACTTATGTTAAAAATCCTTTCTATTCTTATAGTTATGATACCGTACCTGATTTTTGCTGCAGATGCCGATGCCCAACTGATGAAAAAATTAAAAAATAAAGCCAAAAAATCAGCTGAGGATAAAGTCGAGCAAAAAATTGATCAGGAAATTGAAAAGAAAACCGAACAAATGGTTGAAAACACCTGGAATGCCATTTTCGGGGAACAATTTGAGAGTACCGGAGAAGACGGGAAAAAGTCATTTGTACTCAACAACTCGGCAAATGTTGAAGAAAGGTATATGTTTGACACGGTTACCACAATGGAAATTAAAAATCTTTCGGGCGATGGAAAACGTGATTCCGAAATGACGATGTACATGCATTTCAATATCGAAGGGATGTATACCGGTACCCGGTTTGAGGGTGAAGAATTGAAAAATGAAGAGGGGGACTTTTTTATCATCTATGATTTAAAAAATGAGTCGATGGTTATGCTTATGGAAAGTGAAGATGGAAAGTTCTCATTTGCCTACGACTGGAAACAGGCAAATCAATTTCTTGACAGCTTCGCCGGGCCGGATGAAATACCTGATGAAGAACCGGCGCCGGAATTCAGCGGGTTTGAAAAACTTGGAACTAAAACAGTGTCCGGCGTTGAATGCCAGGGATATCTCACTGAAACCGATGAGATTAAAACGGAAATTTGGGTCACAGATGCAGAAGGTTCCGGTTTTACTAATTTATTCCAGGTTCAATCGCAGACAAAACAGCTTAAAGGCAAGATGCCTGACGACTATCCCTTCGGCATGCTGATGGAGATGACCCACGAAGATTTACAAAGAGGTGAAAAGGTGGTAATGCAGGTAACCGATATCAACAAAAATGCCAAAATAACTTATAATATGAGTGATTATCCGTCTATGTCGTTTGGCGGAAAGAATTAGATTGGATTGGCCGGGTTTTATCCGACTAACCTGACATATAAACACCTGTCGCATTGAAATTTTTCACCAGATCAGAGATCGCATATCGAGTATCTGCGATCGCATATCAAATCCTCCCCAAGATGCGCGCGGGTCTCAATTAACAGTTTTTTAATCCGGCATGGTTTTTTTGGCTTTCACTTTATAAGCATTATGAAGCCGTTTAATAAGGCGGGATTTTTTTGTCCTGACATTGGCATTGCTCATCCCGAATTTCTCGCAGATCTCTTCCGTGCTCTTATCCGGATATCTCAACAGGTAGAGAATAAAATTCCTTGAATCTTTATCGAGTTCATCCAGACACACATTCAGCAACTCAAGCCTTTCCTGCTCAATCAGGTTTTCCATCTGTTCTGCCGGCTCTTTCATGTAGTTAAGAGCATCATCGTTAGACAAATAACGTTTTTCAATTTTAACAAATTTAAAATACTCATTCCGGCATGCCCTGATCAGGTACATGAAAATGTATTCCGGTTTCTTGATGTTATTTTGAATGATCTGTTCATACACATTCATAAAAGCCTGCTGTGCACACTCCTCGGCCGAATCCTGATTTGCACTCATTACTACTTTCAAATAGTCTATCAGCCTTATTATAATTTCCCTGCTCAGCTTTGAAGCCTCACTTCTGTTTTCGTTTTGTACCGCCTCCACAAACGCCGAGTAATCCAAATTTTGTTTTTTTGCTGTTTTTTGAGCCATATATCTTTTTAAAAATTTTCACACATTTGCAGCATGAAAATTTTTCCTCCTTTTATTCATTAAAATTAAATATTAACCGGATTCTGTTTCACTTTATTTGCTCACCCACTGTAACAAAACCGGTATTTATTTCTGAAGTAATATATTAGAAAATTTTAATATTTATAATAAAAAAAATCTTGATTTTTCTTTTTGTCTAAAATATTAGCCATTTTAGAATCATATATACCATTTTTACAATTATTAGATTTAATATTTTTTTCTCACTTACAGGATAATACATACCTTTATTCAAGAATTTACGTACGTAAAAAGTACGATGCACTTGTCTACCGGTGAGGCTTATTTTTTTAAAAATTGCCTTAATACTGTAAACCGTTTGCCGATAAAACAATAGTTACACATTTACAATAATCATACACTTTAAGAGATTACTGTCATTCATGAATCACTTATCGGAAAAAATAGAAAGCCTGAAACATATTTTTGATACAAGCCTGGAGGGAGTGGTTATATCAGATATGCGAAAAAAGGATCAGCCGATTATTTATTGTAACCAAATGTTTACCTCTATGACAGGGTACAAACATGAAGAAGTTATAGGTAAAAATTGCCGGTTTATGCAGGGAGATGAGAGAAATCAACCCGGGCTCTATGTCTTAAGGGCCGCATTATCTGCCAATCAACCATGCAAGGTGGTTTTAAGAAACTTTCGGAAGAACGGACAACTGTTTTATAACCGTTTAAGCATTTTCCCCGTTGCAGATAATAGTGGAGAAGTAACTCATTATGTCGGCATCCAGGATGATATCACCGATATGGTTGAAACAAAAGACAAACTGCTCAAAATATTTGAGGAACGACAGGTTTTGCTTTCAGAAGTGCATCACCGGGTTAAGAATAATCTTGCTGTAATTGCTGCGATGCTTGATATGGAAAGTTATAATGAGGAAAATGAAAACGCTATTCAAAAAAGCAGGCTCCGTATCAAATCCATGGCACTTATTCACGAAAACATCTATAAAGAAGATGGATTAGCAAAAATCAGATATGATCAACAGCTAAAAAAGCTGATTAAAACAGTCGAGGAGTTACAAAGCGTGGCAAAACCGGCGGTTAATTTTAACTTTGAACTGAAAAAAACAACTCTGAACATAAACCAGGCAATCCCTCTCACAATCGCAGCGAGTGAAATTATAGACAATATCTTCAAACATGCATTTGAACCCGGTGAAACCGGATCCGCTTCTGTTCATCTCTTAAACAACAAAAACCGTGTAACTTTACACATTGCAAATCACGGGAAAGCTTTACCCGAAAATTTTTCTCTTGATAACGATTCCGGTACGGGGTTAACTATCTGCACCCAGGCTTTAAGCCAGATTGACGCAGATTTCCGGATTGGTCAAAAGCCAGACGAGGTTTCAGCCAATATCGAATTTATATCAACAGACTTGCCGGGTTCCTCCCAAAGCCAAAAAATCTGAGCCTACCTGTATCCTGAAACTTCGTTAAGGGTTATTTTTTCTTATAAAACAATAGAGTGCTGAACAGGTAAGATATAATTAATAAAATATGGGTAAGCGTTATGCTGAATTCAGAATCGAACCGCGTATTCGATTATTTCCGGCTTGATTTTGCCTCATTCACTAAAAATTTAAAAATATTTCTTTGTGATTTCAGTTGTATCAAATATTCCGGATGCCACTGAACGCCGATAATATTCGATTTTTCATTGTGCTCAATCCCCTGGATAATTTCCGTAACTTTTTCTCTTGCAATGATTTCTATTCCCTCACCCGGCACCTTGATTGCCTGGTTATGAAGGGCATTGACTTCACATTCTGTCCCACCCGTAATTCTCTCGAGAGCGGAACCGCTTCTGATCACCACCTTTTTCTTCGGCAGTATGGATGTAATTTGGGGAGTTTCAGTATAATAGTTCCGGATATCCTGGTGAAGTGAGCCCCTGAAATGGATATTGATCAACTGCATTCCGCGGCAAATACCGAGCACAGGCTTTTTATTTTTGAGGGCATGATCAAGCAGCCTGAATTCAAGCTTGTCCCTGTTTTCATCTACGGATGCCGATTTGGTGCTGGCAAAATACCTTCCCAAAAAATAGATTGGGAAAAAAAGCAATGTCAGTATCCATTCGATCAGGTTTCTGTTCTTTTTTTTCAGATCTTCCGTATCCAGCCTTTCCTGCCCATATTTTTCAGGTGCAACATCGGCCCCGCCTCCCAATATCAATCCGTCTATATCTGTAATTTCAGCCGGTTTACTGGGTGTGATTCTCAACGGTTTGCCGCCGGCAAGCCTTACCGAGAGGGCCGTAAAAAACCAGCCACCATAACCGCCCTTGTCAGGACCGCTTATCCCGATTACAGGCTTAGTTTCTGACTTCATAAACCCATTTGTAAACATGCCTGATCCACTTGCCTTTAAAACCGAAAGATGATTCTTTCGAATAGTTGGTGTAATCCTCTTTCAGTCTTGACAGTGTTTTATAGTCCGAAGCCAGTTTTTCCACCAGCACCCACCGGTTCCATTCGCTTGCAACCGACCACTCCGGCTCATCAATCCTGCAATTGGGAAGCCTGTAATGAAATGCCGGGCGAGGGGAAGTCAGTCCGTCATCCACAACAGCCTGAACTTTATTCTCATCAACAAATTCAAACACCGGTAAAAGATCAAGCGGACGGTTTCTTGTCGGATTGTGTTCAAGATAATCGTCCATCAGCCGGTTTATATCCGGCTTGTAATCTTTTTGAAGGATCAACAGCTTGTACTCTTTTTTAAAATCATCGATATAGGGGGTAATCCTGCGGGAGAGATCGATTTCCGAATCGAGCCGGATCCACTCCTGAAGTAAAATAAATGACTGAAGGGTTCTCAATATGGTTTCCGGTTTTACATCGGGTATTTCAGGATTCAGATGCATGCCGAATGCATGAAAAAAAGATGTTCCGGTTCCCTCGGCATGATTATTTCTCATTTCGGATACCAGCTCATCCACCTTGTACAATTTTGAAAACGGAATCGGCGGAGTCACAATCTCAAATGGCACTATTGTGGATACCATATCACTCAGCAATTCCTCAAGCTCCTTCTTTTTTTTAAGTTCCGAAATGTCAATGCCAATTTTTTTCAGGAACGATTCATACTTTTTTTGCAAAAGCAACTGTGCATCCAATTCAAACTTGAACTCTCCGAAATCAGTATCTTCCACTTTAAATTCAAATGTAGTAATGCGCCTGACACTCCCGCCAAACAGGGTAGATATGATTTCGGCAGTCTTCTCAAGATTCACGGCTGCATATTCAAGCTCAATACCGGCTTTCCGCTCTTCCCCCGCTTTATTATGTAAAACCGGTGGCCGATCAAATTCATCTTTTTTCAATTTTTGCACCATCCGTCCGGGTTAATCACCATCAAGGCCGAATTCAATTCCCTGTGCCAGCGGCAGGCTGTCGCCCCAGTTAATGGTATTGGTCTGCCGGCGCATGTACGCTTTCCAGGCATCAGACCCGGATTCACGTCCGCCGCCGGTCTCTTTTTCGCCGCCAAAGGCACCGCCGATTTCAGCTCCGCTGGTTCCGATATTGATGTTGGCAATTCCGCAGTCACTGCCTGATGCACTCAAAAATCTCTCGGCTTCGCGAAGGTTCAGGGTAAACATTGCAGAACTCAATCCCTGTTTTACTCCGTTGTGATACTCAATGGCTTCATCCAATGTTTTATATCGAATCAAATAGAGAATCGGGGCGAACGTCTCTTCCTGAACAATTTCGTAATGATTTTCAGCTTCACAGATAGCCGGCATCACGTAATTGCCATCTCTGTCGTCGAGCACTTCTCCGCCAAAGACAACTTTTCCGCCCTCTTTTTCCACCTGCTTCAGGGCTTTTTGCATGCTTTCAACGGCCTCCCGGTCAATTAGTGGGCCTACCAGGGTATCATTATCTAAAGGGTCGCCAATCGTCACGCTTTTATAGGCTCCGGCCAATCTCTGTTTCAACTGATCAAAAATATCTTCATGAATTATCAGCCGGCGGGTTGACGTACACCGCTGTCCGCAAGTACCGACTGCCCCGAACACCAATGCCCTGACGGCCATCTCAATATCGGCCTCCTTGCTGATGATGATGGCATTATTGCCGCCAAGCTCGAGAATTGTCCGCCCCAGCCTTGCACCTACTGCCTGTGCAACTGCTTTCCCCATTGGTATGGAGCCGGTTGCCGAAATGAGGGGGATGCGGGAATCGTTTGTCATCCACTCACCGGCTTCGCGGCCGCCGGTAATCATATTGAAGATACCTTCCGGCAGATCATTCTCTTTCAATACTTCCGCTATAATTTTCTGGACAGCCAGCGAGCAGAGCGGCGTTTTTTCCGATCCTTTCCAGATCATCACATCACCGCAAACGGCAGCGATCATCGCATTCCAGCTATACACGGCTACCGGAAAGTTAAACGCCGAAATAATACCCACGGCCCCGATCGGGTGCCACTGCTCATACATCCGGTGATGCGGACGCTCTGACGGCATGGTTTTACCGTAAAGCTGTCGCGATTGCCCAACTGCAAAATCACAAATATCGATCATCTCCTGAACCTCACCCAAACCTTCCTGGTAGATTTTCCCCATTTCATGGGATACCAATTTTCCCAGCGGCTCTTTATACTCTCTGAGTTTCAGGCCGATTTGCCTTACAATTTCGCCTCGATGGGGCGCCGGTGTATCACGCCAGGCTTCAAATGCTTTTTGCGACTGTTTCACAACCCGGTCATATTCATCCTTCGTGGTGAGTGCAACTTTGGCAATATCGCTGTTATTTGATGGACATTGGCTTGTTATCATATCAGCCCGGCTGTCTTTCATAAATTTTTGTCCGGTTGAAGTACCCGGATTGATATCTCCGATTCCAAGAGTTTTCAAAAAATCTTTCATTTGATCGTATTCTGTCTGATTATCTTTTATTTTCTGAAAGATAGAATCTGAAAAGCCGATTCCCAATCACTTTTTTAAATTGAAAGGAATTTGAAAAAATCCATGCCGGAAAAAGCATCCAATAATCAAATCAAAAGCTGGCGGAAACTCGACAGGAAAAAATACCGGGAATCCGAAGGGTTGTTTATTGCCGAAGGTGAGCGCTGTGTATTTCAAATTTTGAAAAACCATGCGGTAGAAACGGAAGCGGTTTTTGTATCCGCTGATTATTCAGCCAAAACCGGTACATTTTCCGGGATTCCGGTTTTTGAAGTTCCCGCAGGAGATTTTCAATCGATTACAGATACCGTAACCCCGCAGGGAATTGCGGCCGTTTGCAGGATACCCCGGCCCCTGACAGCTGCAGAAGCGACGCAACTTCAAGGATGGATTCTGGCGGTCGACCGCATCCGCGACCCCGGAAACCTCGGAACCATCATCCGGTCGGCAGCATGGTTCGGCGCCGGTGCAATCGTGGCAGGAGATGGCACTGTTGATCCCTGGCATCCGAAAGTGGTGAGAAGTACCGCAGGCTCAACTGGCACGGTTCCGCTAATCCGGGAGAACACCTCCGAAGTTTTGCAAACGCTCGAATCAGACGGATGGCAGGTATTTCTGCTCGACGGCTCACCTTCATCAGTTGATATCCATGAAATCAAACCGCCCGGCAAATCGGTCATCACAGTGGGAAATGAAGCTTCGGGAATCAACAGCGGGTTCTATCAACCCGGCAGGACGTCCATTCGAATTCACGGCAGCAGCACCCATGCCGAAAGCCTGAATGCCGCCGTAGCTGCCTCAATTGCCATGTTTCATTTCTCAGGATTTAGAAATCAGTCAATAAATAAATAATATAGAATAAAATAAGAGCTAAGAGCATTGACCCTGCATAACACGGGGAAGGACATTACCAAAAGCAGCCATTCAAATCAGCGTAACTCTGCGCCAAAATCAGCGTAACTCTGCGAGAACCCCTAAGATTTCAGATACTTGTCCGACTCATAGCGGATGCGATATACGATCTCTGATCTTATGAAACTTATCATCCGATAGGTGCCGTCAGCCCGAATTAAAGAATCATTAAAATTGATTCTCTCATTGACTCTGATATAACTATATATTATTGTATATAGCAAATCTACACGACGGATTCATTGCACATGCTAATCTAAATCTGCTTTTATGGCTGGAAAAAAGAACCGGAAGAAGATTTTCGTACTCGACACTTCCGTATTACTTTATGACTACACCGCGGTTAACAACTTTGAAAAACATGATATCGCCATTCCCATCACGGTTCTCGAAGAACTTGATTCATTCAAAAAGGGAAATTCGGTAACCAACCTGCATGCACGCGAATTTATCCGCTTCCTGGATAAAATTTCGGATGACAACATGCTGAACAACTGGATTCCCCTGAACGGGCAATCTCACGGAAAACTCCGGGTGTTAAGTGACGAGGGCAGCAAAGTGGATGCATCCAAGGTTTTCGGCTCGTTAAAAAATGACCACCGGATATTGAATTCTGCCCTGAAGCTGAAAGATGAAGAACCCGATCGCAAGGTGATCCTGGTTTCCAAGGATATCAACCTGAGGCTCAAAGCACGTGCCGTAAACCTGGATGCCGAAGATTATGAGACGATCAGGATCAAGGATATCGATCATCTTTACAAGGGAAAAACCGTAGTTAAATTCAAAGACAGCTCACTGATCAACGAATTGTATAAAAAGGGGGAAGTGGAAAGTGAAAAAATCGAAAAGGCAGGCCCTCTGTGCAATCATTTTTACATTCTGAAAAACCACAAGGCTTCGGCTCTCGGCAGATACAACCCTAATAGCCGTAAAGTCGAAATTATTCATACTCAAAATGCCTATGGCATCACACCCAGGAATGCAGAACAGACATTTGCTCTCGATGCCATTATGAATCCGGAAGTGAAACTGGTAACCATTACCGGCGCGGCAGGAACCGGCAAAACGCTGCTTGCACTTGCCGGTGCCCTCGAACAGCGCAGTAACTACCGGCAAATTTTCCTTGCCAGGCCGATTGTGCCTCTGAGTAACCGGGATCTTGGATACCTGCCCGGTGACGTAAAATCAAAAATCGATCCCTACATGCAGCCGTTGTGGGACAATCTCGGCATCATCAAAGACCAGTTCAAGGAAACCAGCAAGCAATTCAAAAAAATTGACGAAATGGTTCAGACCGAAAAGCTGACCATCGTGCCGCTGGCATATATACGCGGACGCAGTTTATCGAACGTAATTTTCATTGTAGATGAAGCCCAAAACCTGACCCCGCACGAAATCAAAACCATTATTACACGTGCCGGTGAAAACACCAAATTTATTTTTACCGGGGATATCTTCCAGATTGACACTCCCTACCTCGATGCACAAAGCAACGGGCTCTCCTACCTGGTCGACCGCATGAACGGAAGTGAACTTTATGCGCATATCAGCCTTGAAAAAGGCGAGCGCTCCGAACTTGCGAACCTGGCGTGTGAATTGCTGTAGAAAAACAGAATTTCAGGAGTTCAAATCCCAGTTTTCCGGAAAATTTTGCTATTTAAATCTGAATCTAACCCCACCAAGAATCTGGATAGGTGCTGCCAGTGATTCCACACCTCCAAATCCGCTTGCAACAAAACGATTGTCAAAGATATTTTCACCATTGGCAAAAACTTCAATTGTGTTAT